>NZ_JBHYTK010000037.1:35141-37541 GCF_042749255.1 Streptomyces sp. NPDC059524
CGGGCCCCCCCCCCCCCCCCCAGGTGCGGCCCTCCGGATCGAGCGGCAGCGAGGCCACGAGGTCACGGTCCGCGGCGGTGCGGCGGACGAAATCGAGCAGATCGGCCTGGGTGGGCGGCGCCGCGTCGGGCGCGACCGGGACCGAAGGCGTGCGGGAGGGCGTGGGCAGTGACACGGCTGACCGTCCTGGAGTTCGCGAAGGGCGCGTGCCGCAGGCGTCGGGACGACGCGGGCGCCGGGCAGCGGCGAAGAACCGCGGGCACGCGGAAAGGGGAGAAGATGCGAATTCAGCAGGACGGGCGACACGTGCAGCCCGCGTAGCGGACCAGGTCCATGTGGACCCTCCGCCACAGGCGCACATCGGTGTCGATCGTCACGCTCCGGAGTACACCACGGTGGCGGAGGCCGGTCAACTCACCCTCGGGCAGGGCCTCCCGACGTACGGCCACGGCCACCACCGCTGCCCTGACCGCCACCGCCACCGCCACCGCCACTCCCGCGCGCACCGCTGCGCACCGGCTCGCCCTCGGCCGCCTCGTCCTCGGCCTGATCGGGAGCGGCCGGCGCGCCGAGCGCGCTCCGCGCGGCCTCCAGCAGCTCGGCGGGGCGCACGCCGTTCAGCGCCGTCACCAGATGCCCGTCGGGGCGGACCAGCAGCACCGTGTGTGCCGCAGCCTGCGGATAGGACTCCGTGACCAGGAGCTCCGTCTCCTGCGGCAGGGCCGCGACCGCCTCCGCGAGCCGGGGCATCAGCCCCGCCGACATCCAGTGCTTGCGGTCCCACACGCCCGTACCGGGTGCGACCAGGACCACCAGGAGCCGCCCGAGACCGAGCCGGTCCCGCAGCCGCACCGTCGACCCGTCCGGCGCCGTCACGCGAACGTCGGACACCGCGGCACCGGGCTCCGTACCGATCGCGGCAGCCGCCGCCGTGAGCGGAGCGGCGAGCGGGGAGTCCGGATAGGCGCCGGGGGCACCGAGCGGGCCGAGCCCGAGGTGACCGTCCGTGAGCAGTGCGTCGTGCCCTCGCGCGGCACCGGGCACGTACGAGCGCAGGCCGCCGCCCCCGCGCAGTATCGGCAGCGCCTGGTCCGCGGCGCGCAGCCGGCCGGCGACGACGGCGCGGCGCTCGGCCTGATAGCTGTCGAGCAGCGCGGACGACCCGCCCCGCGGACCGTCGTGCCAGGCCAGGGCGAGCTTCCACGCCAGGTTGTCGGCGTCGCGCAGCCCCTCGTCGAGGCCCTGTGTGCCGAGCGCGCCCAACAGGTGCGCGGCGTCACCGGCGAGGAAGGCGCGCCCCACCCGCCAGCGGCGGGCCAGCCGGTGGTGGACGGTGTGCACGCCCGTGTCGAGCAGTTCGTACGGCGGGGTGGAGCCCCCGCACCAGCCCGCGAGGGTCTCCCGGACGCGCGCGACCAGCACGTCAGGCGTGACCAGGTCGCTGCGGGGCGGCAGCAACCAGTCCAGGCGCCAGACACCGTCGGCGAGGGGGCGGCCGACGATCTCCGAGCCCGAGGGGCCCGAGGTCCGCCACGGAGGGTTCCGATGGAGCAACGCCTCACCGGGCCACGGAAGTTCCGTCCGCAGCGCGGCGACCGCGTGCCGTTCGACGGCCGTGCGTCCGGGGAAGCGGATGTCGAGGAGTTTGCGGACGGTCGAGCGGGGACCGTCGCAGCCCACCAGGTGGCTGCCGCGCCACACGGTGCCCTCGGGGCCGCGCGTGCGGGCCGTCACGCCCGACGCGTCGTTCTCGATCGCGTCGAGTCGGCTGCCGACCGCCAGCTCGACCAGGGGTTCCCCGGCGACGGCCGCGCGCAGCGCGCCGGTCAGTTCGTGCTGGGCCAGGTGCAGCGGAGCGGGCAGGTCCTCACCGAAGGTGAGCGCGCGCATCTCCTGCTTGCGGCGCAGGGAGCGCCATCCGGTCCAGCGCGCGCCGACCCGGTCGAAGGACCGCCCGGCCAGCCGCTCGACGAACGCGGCGGTGTCCTCGCGGAGCACCACGGTGCGGGCCGGCCGCTGCTCGTCCTTGCCGGAGCCCTCGTCGAGCACCACGGACGGCACGTCCTGGCGGGCGAGGGCGAGGGACAGCGCGAGGCCGACGGGCCCGGCGCCGACGACGATCACCGGATCCACGGCGCGGCTCCTCCTGCCCCGGAAGGCGCCGCGACCGAGGGCGCGGGCGGCGTACTGGACGTACAGGGAGAGGCAGTTGGAGCGGGGTGCGCGTTCACAGAGCGTATGCAACCCATTGCCGGTGCTTGCGTCAAGTGACGGGGGGCGTGTGGGGTAAAGCCCAACCCCCCCGACGCCCGGCGGGAGCGTGGGGCCCGGGGGGTTGCCCGGAGGGCGGGGCCGGGGGGGGGGGGGGGGGGGGGTGGCGGGGGCCGCGGACAGCGCCAC
>NZ_JBHYTK010000037.1:37551-47335 GCF_042749255.1 Streptomyces sp. NPDC059524
GTGGCGATCATGCCACTGCCTCCGTCACGACGGCCGATCGGGTCGGCCCGGGTGATGCCCCGTCAGGCGCTGCCGTCCTTGGGCGTGGACAGCGTCTGGTCGACCTCGGCCAGCTCCACGACGGGCTCGGCGGCCGCGGCGACGGCGATGCCCTTCCTGGCCCGGCGGCCGCGCCGCTCGATCCAGGAGGCCAGCCAGGACAGGGCCAGACACATCGCGATGTAGATGACGCCGACCACGATGACGACCGCGGTGATCGGGTTCTCGCCGTTGACGATGATGTTGTTCGCCATCTGGCGGGCCGCGTACAGCAGCTCCGGGTACAGGATGACGTAGCCGAGCGAGGTGTCTTTGAGGGTCACCACGAGCTGGCTGATCACCGTGGGCAGCATCGCCCGTACGGCCTGCGGCAGTTGGAGCATCGTCATGACCTGCGTCTTGCGCATGCCCAGCGCGTACGCGGCCTCGACCTGGCCGCGCGGCACGGCGTTCACACCGGCCCGCAGCACCTCGGCCTGCACACAGCCGTTGTAGACGGTCAGACCGATGACGAGCGCCCAGAAGCCGGAGTTCTCGCCGACGACGCCGAGGTTGTCCTTGTAGGTGAGGAAAAGCACCCACAAGGCGTAGATCGTGATCAGCAGCGGGACCGCGCGGAACAGCTCGATGAAGCCCGTCGCGCACCGGCTGACCGCCTTGTGGTCGGACAGCCGCGCGACCGCGAGAAGCAGACCGAGCACCAGGGAGAGCGCGCCGGCGACCGCGAACACCTGCAGGGTGGTCAGCACGCCGTCGCGGATGTTGGTGCGCACACCCGCGTTGTTGAAGATGTTCCAGACCTCGGGCTCCAGCTGGCCCTTCACGTTCATCCGGTAGATGGTGAAGGCGATCAGGCCCAGGACGGCGAGGGAGCCGACGACCGTGTAGATCCGGTTGCGCACCTTGGCCCGGGGGCCCGGGGCGTCGTAGAGGACGCTCGAACTACTCATCGTGCGACCCCCATGCGCCGCTCGAGCAGCCGGAAGAGACCGCTGATGGAGAAGGTGATGACGAGGTAGCCGAGGGCCACCCACAGGAAGATCCAGCCGATCGTGTAGCCCTTGTCGCTCAGCAGCTTCTGGACGCTGAAGAGCTCGGCGACGCTGAAGGCGCCAGCGATGGCGGAGTTCTTGGTCAGCGCGATGAAGATCGAGCTGAGCGGCGGCAGCACCGTACGGGTCGCCTGCGGCAGGATGATCAGCCGCAGCGTCTGCGAGAAGGTCATGCCGATCGACCGGGCGGCCTCGGCCTGGCCCAGCGGCACCGTGGTGATGCCGGAACGGACGGCTTCACAGACGAACGCCGACGTGTAGCAGCCCAGCGTGATCAGGGCCTTCATCCACGGGTTCAGACCCGGGAAGAAGATCACCGGAAGGACGAACCAGACGATCAGGAAGAGCAGCGTCAGGGGCGTGTTGCGAAAGAGCGTCACCCATGCGGTGCCGAACAGGCGCAGGGGCGGGACGGGGGAGACACGGAACCCGGCGATGATCACGCCGAGGACCATCGCCAGCAGCCCGCTGGCCAGGGTCAGCAGGACGGTGCCTATGAACCCCTCGCGGAACTCCGGGAGATAGTCGAGCAATACGTTCACGGGGAAGTCCTCGTGGGCGGCGGGCGGGCAGGAAAGGCCGCGCCACGGGCGCACCGCGGACGGTGCGCCCGGAGCGGGGCGTACTCCTCAGGCGCGGAGCGCGCCGGTCAAGAGCGCGCGATCAGTAGCGCTCGAGGGCCGGCGGCTCGGTGTAGGCCGACTTCGACAGACCCAGCGTCGCGTCGTACGCCTTCTTGTAGTCGCCGTTCTTCTCGTGCGCCTCGATGGCGTTGTTCACCGCGTCGCGCAGCGCCTTGTCGTCCTTGTTCATGCCGATGCCGTACGGCTCCTTGGTGAACGGCTTGCCGACCACCTTGAGCTTCGTCGGGCGCTGGGCGGCGTAGCCCTTGAGGATCGCGTCGTCCGTGGTGACCGCGTCCACCTCGTTGTTCAGCAGCTGCTGCACACACTCGGAGTACTTGGACAGCTCGACGGTCTTCGCGCCGTACTTGGGCTTCTTGATCTCCTGCAGCGGGGTCGAGCCCTTGATGGAGCAGACCGTCTTGCCCTTGAGCGAGTCGGGGCCGGTGACGCCCTTCTCGTCGGCGCGCACCAGGAGGTCCGCACCGGCCATGAAGTACGGGCCGGCGAAGCCGACCTGCTTCTTGCGCTCGTCGTTGATCGTGTAGGTGCCGACGTAGAGGTCGACCTCGCCCTTGGAGATGGTCGTCTCACGGACGTTCGAGTCGACCGTCTTGAACTCGATCTGGTCGGGCTTGAAGCCGAGGTCGGCGGCGACCATCTTGGCGATCTCGATGTCGAAGCCGGAGCGCTTGCCGTCGGTGTCCTGGAAGCCCAGGAACGGCTGGTCGTCCTTGGCACCGAAGACGATCTTGCCGGCCTTCTGGGCCTTCTTCAGGGTCGGGGAGTCGACCTTGACGTCCTTGGCGACCGTGTACGTCGGCAGCTTCGGCTGGTTCTTGCCACCCGAACCGCCGGCGGGCTTGTCACCGGCGTTGCCGGACTCGCCGCCACACGCGGTGGCGGTCAGGGCGAGAGCGGCGACGGTGGCCGCGACAGCGGCGGACTTGCGGAGATTCATCGTGAACATCCTTCGTGTCGGCAGATTCGGCAGTCTGAGAGGTCGACGCGCGCGGAGCCTCGGTCCTGGGCCCGAGGGCGCACGTACGGCGCGCGTCTAGTGGTGCAGGATCTTCGACAGGAAGTCCTTGGCCCGGTCGCTGCGCGGATTGCTGAAGAACTGGTCGGGGGTGGCCTCTTCGACGATGCGGCCGTCGGCCATGAAGACGACACGGTTGGCGGCGGAGCGGGCGAAGCCCATCTCGTGCGTGACCACCACCATCGTCATGCCGTCCCGGGCGAGCTGCTGCATCACCTCGAGGACCTCGTTGATCATCTCCGGGTCGAGCGCCGACGTGGGCTCGTCGAAGAGCATCACCTTCGGGTCCATCGCCAACGCCCGTGCGATGGCGACACGTTGCTGCTGTCCGCCGGACAACTGCGCGGGGTACTTGTCCGCCTGGGCGCCGACGCCCACCCGGTCGAGCAGCGCGCGCGCCTTCTCCTCGGCCTTCTTCTTGTCCGCCTTGCGGACCTTGACCTGGCCCAGCGTCACGTTCTCGAGCACCGTCTTGTGCGCGAAGAGGTTGAAGGACTGGAAGACCATGCCCACGTCGGCACGCAGCCTGGCCAGCTCCTTGCCCTCCTGGGGCAGCGGCTTGCCGTCGATCGTGATCGACCCGGAGTCCACGGTCTCCAGGCGGTTGATCGTGCGGCACAGCGTCGACTTGCCGGAGCCCGACGGGCCGATGACGACCACGACCTCGCCTCGCGCGATGGTCAGGTCGATGTCCTGGAGCACGTGCAGAGCGCCGAAGTGCTTGTTGACTGCGCTCAGCGCGACCAGTGTGTCGCCCGCGGGGGGAGTGGCGTCCTTGGTCACCGAAACTTCGGTCATCGGGGTCTTGCTCCATCCTCCTCGGTTGGGAGGACAGTAGTAACCCGGTACGACCAGCGTCATTACATCTGAGGGGAAATTGAGCATAACGATCCGGTCGCAACCGGACACGATCTGTGAAGGGTCGCGGCCCTCGCGTACCGGCTGCATAACGGAACACCGACGGGGCCCGCAGACCCTTGACGACTTCCTCATGGATCGGCGTGGATGCCTTGGTGAACCCATGGGATCGACACAGGTGAGGGGGCCGGAATGAGACTGCTGCTCGTCGAGGACGACGACCACGTCGCCGCGGCCCTGTCCGCCGTGCTCTCCCGGCACGGCTTCGAGGTGCGGCACGCGCGCAACGGGGAGGAGGCCCTCCAGGCCCTCGTCCCGGACCCGGCCGCCTTCGGCGTCGTCCTGCTCGACCTGGGACTGCCCGACCAGGACGGCTACGAGGTCTGCGGCAAGATCCGCAAGCGCACCTCGACGCCCGTCATCATGGTCACCGCGCGCGCGGACGTCCGCTCCCGCATCCACGGGCTGAACCTCGGCGCCGACGACTACGTGGTCAAGCCGTACGACACGGGGGAGCTGCTCGCCCGTATCCACGCGGTCAGCCGGCGCAGCGTCCAGGAGGAGGCCGCCCCCGCGTCCGACCACGAGGTGCTGCTCGGCGACGTGGTCATCGACCTGCCCACGCGGCAGGTCACCGTGGAGGGCGCCGCGGTGCAGCTCACCCGTAAGGAGTTCGACCTGCTGGCCCTGCTCGCGCAGCGGCCCGGGGTCGTCTTCCGGCGGGAACAGATCATCAGCGAGGTGTGGCGCACCAGTTGGGAGGGCACGGGGCGCACCCTGGAGGTGCACGTCGCCTCCCTGCGCTCCAAGCTGCGCATGCCCGCCCTGATCGAGACCGTGCGCGGCGTCGGCTACCGGCTCGTCGCCCCGGCCGCCTAGCGGAAGCCGTAGAGTCCCCGGGTGCGCGCCCGTCTGCTTCCGCTGCTCATCGTCCTCATGGCGGGCGTCCTGCTCGCGCTCGGCTTCCCGCTCGCCGTGAGCGTGGCCTCCGCCGAGCAGCAGAAGGTCGTCGTCGACCGCATCGACGACACCGCCCGCTTCGCCTCGCTCGCCCAGTTCGTCACGACACGGCCCGGCGAGAACGGCGCACAGGCCCCCGACGAGCGCCGCCAGACCCTCCAGAAGGAACTCGACCGGTACTACACCGTCTACGGGATCAAGGCGGGCGTCTTCTTCCGCGACCACGTGCCGATGGCCCGCTCGCCGCGCGCCTTCGGAGTGCCCGCGGGAGGCGCCCTGCGCGAGGCGTTCGACGAGGCCCTGTACTCGCGCCGCAGCCACGACCCGTCCCAGGTCTGGCCCTGGCGGCACGGACGCCTCGTGGTGGCCTCCCCGGTCATCCGCGACGGTGACGTCGTCGCCGTCGTCGTCACCGACTCGCCCACCGGCGCGATGCGCGCCAAGACCCTGCGCGGCTGGCTGATCATCGCGGCGGGCGAGGTCGCCGCGATGCTGCTCGCGGTGGGCGCCGCGCTGCGCCTCACCGGCTGGGTGCTGCGGCCCGTACGGGTCCTGGACGCCACCACCCACGACATCGCCACGGGCCGGCTGAAATCACGGGTCGCGGCCGCCGGCGGCCCGCCGGAACTCAGACGCCTGGCCCGGTCGTTCAACGAGATGGCCGACAACGTCGAGGACGTGCTGGAGCAGCAGCGCGCCTTCGTCGCCGACGCCTCGCACCAACTGCGCAACCCGCTCGCCGCCCTGCTGCTGCGCATCGAGGTCCTGTCCTACGAACTGCCGGAGGGAAATGAGGAGATCGCATCCGTTCAGGCCGAGGGCAAGCGCCTGGCCCGCGTCCTCGACGACCTGCTCGACCTCGCCCTGGCCGAGCACGCCGGCGCCGACCTCCAGCTGACCGACATCGGGGCGCTCGCCGCCGAGCGCGTCGAGGCCTGGCGGCTCACGGCCGACGACAAGGGCGTACGCCTGGTCGCGCACTGCCCCGCCGTCACCGGCTGGGCCGACCCGATCGCCCTGTCCAGCGCCCTGGACGCCGTGGTGGACAACGCGCTCAAGTTCACGCCCGAGGGCGAGCAGGTCACGGTCACGGTCGTCGCGGGCGGCGAGACCACCGCCGTCGAGGTCACCGACGGCGGCCCCGGCCTGCGCGACGAGGAGCTCGCCCGCATCGGCGACCGCTTCTGGCGCAGCGGCCGGCACCAGAACGTGAAGGGCTCCGGCCTCGGCCTGTCGATCTCCCGCGCCCTGCTCACCGCGGGCGGCGGCTCGATCGCGTACGCCCATCACGAGCCGCACGGGCTGCGCGTGACGCTCCGGGTGCCGAGGGCGGCGCCGCTGCCGCGTCAGGGCACGGGGGCGGACGCCGAGCAGGACCTGGCCGAGCGGTAGCCAGAGCTGGGGGCTGAACGCGGAGGGCTGGGCTCGGGCTCAGCGGCTGGACTCAGAGGTCTCAGGGCTCAGGGTTTGACCGAGCGGTAATAGCGCCGCGCGCCCTCGTCCAGGGTGAGCGGATCGGTGTAGATCGCGGTGCGCAGGTCGACGAGCTGCGCCGCGTGCACCCGCGCGCCGATGTGGTCCCGGCTGTCGATGACCGTTCGGGTCACCGCCTCCGCCATCTCCGGATCGATCCGCTCCGTCGTGACCAGCAGGTTCGCCACGGCCAGCGTATTGACCGCCTTGCCGTGCTGGGCGTGCGGATAGGCGTCGGCCGGCATCGTCGCAGCCCTGTAGTAGCGCGAGGAGCCGCCCTGGGCGTGCAGCTCGTCGATGAGGCTGCCGAGCTCGACGAGGCGGATCGGGAACTGCTCCGACAGCGTGCGCACGTGCTGCGTCGTCAGGCCGCCCGACCAGAAGAAGGCGTCGATCTGGCCGGCCTGCAGAGCGGTCGGCATGGTGTCTATCCCGAGGCCGACCGGGACGATGTCCTTCTGCGGGTCCAGGTCCGCCGCCAGCAGGATCCGGTTCGCGATCAGCCGCACGCCGGACGCGCTCCCGCCCACAGCGACCCGCTTGCCGCGCAGATCGGCCACCGACCTGATCTTGGACGAGCGGGGCACGACCAGCTGCATGTAGTCGTCGTAGAGGCGGGCGCAGGCGCGCAGCTGCTCGGCGCCGGGCCGGCCCTCGAGCTGGTACTTGGCGACCGCGTCCGCGGCGGCGATCGTGAAGTCGGCCTTGCCGGTCGCCACCCGCCGTACGTTGTCCCACGAGCCCTCGCTGCCGTCGAGCCGCACGTCGACGCGGGGCAGATCACGCGCCATGGCGGTCTTCAGCAGGTTCCCGTACTTCTCGTAGACGCCCGTCGGGGCGCCGGTGCTGAACGTCACCTGCCCGCTCGGCGCCTCGTCCTCCAGCGGCAGCAGCCACCACAACAGCAGCCCGACCACCACGAGCCCGGCCACGGATCCCCGCAGGACGTGGCGGCGGGCCGGGCGCAGGCGGCGGAGGGCGGTGAGCGGCATGGGCGCGATCCTGCCAGGTGGGGGCGGGGGCTGACCAGGGTTGACGGCGCACGTCACGGCCCGCCCGCCGCCGGATGCCGGGCGTGACGGGAGGAGGCGGCACGGGGCGCCCTCGCGAACCCCATACCCTTGTCCGTATGAGCAGCAGCGACCCGCGTCCGTCCGCCGTGGACGATCGTTCTCCCAATCCCCCCAAGACGTACGAAGTACGCACCTACGGGTGCCAGATGAACGTCCACGACTCCGAGCGCCTCTCGGGCCTCCTGGAGGGCGCCGGATACGTCCGCGCCCCCGAGGGCTCCGACGGCGACGCCGACGTCGTGGTGTTCAACACCTGCGCGGTGCGGGAGAACGCGGACAACAGGCTCTACGGCAACCTCGGCCGGCTCGCCCCCCGCAAGGCCTCGCGCCCCGGGATGCAGATCGCCGTGGGCGGCTGCCTCGCTCAGAAGGACCGCGACACCATCGTCAAGAAGGCGCCCTGGGTGGACGTCGTCTTCGGCACGCACAACATCGGCAAGCTGCCCGTCCTCCTGGAGCGCGCCCGCGTCCAGGAAGAGGCGCAGGTCGAGATCGCGGAGTCGCTCGAGGCCTTCCCGTCGACGCTGCCGACCCGCCGCGAGAGCGCGTACGCGGCCTGGGTGTCGATCTCCGTCGGCTGCAACAACACCTGCACCTTCTGCATCGTCCCGGCGCTGCGCGGCAAGGAGAAGGACCGCAGGACCGGCGACATCCTCGCCGAGATCGAGGCCCTCGTCGGCGAGGGCGTCTCCGAGATCACGCTGCTCGGCCAGAACGTGAACGCGTACGGGAGCGACATCGGCGACCGCGAGGCCTTCAGCAAGCTGCTGCGTGCCTGTGGCCGGATCGAGGGCCTGGAGCGGGTCCGCTTCACGTCCCCGCACCCGCGCGACTTCACCGACGACGTGATCGCCGCCATGGCCGAGACGCCCAACGTGATGCCGCAGCTCCACATGCCGATGCAGTCGGGCTCGGACACGGTCCTCAAGGCGATGCGCCGCTCGTACCGCCAGGAGCGCTTCCTCGGCATCATCGACAAGGTCCGCGCCGCCATCCCGCACGCCGCCATCACGACCGACATCATCGTGGGCTTCCCCGGCGAGACCGAGGAGGACTTCGAGCAGACGATGCACGCCGTGCGCGAGGCCCGCTTCTCCCAGGCCTTCACCTTCCAGTACTCCAAGCGTCCCGGGACCCCGGCCGCCACCATGGAGAACCAGATCCCCAAGGAGGTCGTGCAGGCGCGCTACGAGCGTCTGGTCGCCCTTCAGGAGGAGATCTCCTGGGAGGAGAACAAGAAGCAGGTCGGCCGCACCCTGGAGCTCATGGTCGCCGAGGGCGAGGGCCGCAAGGACGGCGCCACCCACCGCCTGTCCGGCCGCGCCCCCGACAACCGCCTGGTGCACTTCACGAAGCCGGACGAGGAGGTCCGCCCTGGTGACGTGGTCACCGTGGAGATCACCTACGCCGCCCCGCACCACCTGCTCGCCGAGGGCGCCGTCCAGAGCGTGCGCCGCACCCGCGCGGGCGACGCCTGGGAGAAGCGCACCCAGGAGACGAGGGACAAGGCGAAGGGCGTCATGCTCGGCCTGCCGAAGATCGGCGTCCCGGAGCCGCTGCCGGCGGCCACCGGAGGGTGCGCCGTCGACTGACGCGGCCGGCCGCCGGGGCCCCGCTGCGTCGCCGCGCGTGCGACCGGCGGCCCCCGGCCACGGGCGTCGGCCCGCGCAGTAGGCTGCCGATCATGCTTGTCGCTGCCGCCGTGTGCCCCTGCCCCCCGCTGCTCGTGCCCGAGGTGGCCGCGGGTGCCGCCCCCGAGCTGGACGCCGCCCGCGCGGCGTGCGACGAGGCGATCGGAGCGATGATCGCCGCCCGCCCGGAGCTGATCGTGGTCGTCGGCCAGGGGACGCGCAACGCGCACCACGCGGCCGGCGCCCGCGGCTCGTTCCGCCCCTTCGGCGTCGACCTCGAAGTGACCCTCGGCACCGCCCCCGCGGAGGAGTGGGAGACCGAGGCGGAGGCCGAGCTGCCGCCCTCCCTCGCCGTCGGCGCCTGGCTGCTCGCCCGCGCGGGCTGGGACGGCCCGGTGCGCGGCTACGAGGTCACGGACGACCGCTCCTGGCAGGTCAACGGCGAGGACGGCGTCCACATCGCCGGGTACGCGGACCGCGTCGGCCTCCTCGTGATGGGCGACGGCAGCGCCTGCCGCACCGTGAAGGCGCCCGGCTACCTGGACGAGCGCGCCGAAGGCGTCGACGCGGAGATCGCCGCCGCGCTGCGCGACCTGGACGACGAGGGTCGCTTCCCGAACCTGGACGCGGATCTCGCCCGTGCCCTGAAGATCTCCGGCCGGGGCCCGTGGCAGATCCTCCTCGGAGCCTGGGACAAGGAACCCGGCACGGCTCGCCTCCTCTACGAGGACGCGCCGTACGGGGTCGGCTACTTCGTGGCCTCCTGGACGTAGTGACGCTTTCTGGGAAGCCTTCTGGTGGGCCCCTGCACTCGGCCTACAGGACGCGCAGGCGTCTACAAGGCGGGCAGGCGTCTATTAGGCGCGCACGCGTCTATAAGGCGGGCAGGCGTCTATAAGGCGCGCACGCGTCTACAAGGCGAAGGCGCCCGTATGTCTGGACAGATGGTGTGCACACGGCGACGGGCGGGGCAGCCCCCCCGCGGGATGCCGGCGCGGCGCGCGCGAGGCGCGCGGGGGGACTGGGGCGCGGGCTC
>NZ_JBHYTK010000037.1:47345-56290 GCF_042749255.1 Streptomyces sp. NPDC059524
CCCGATGGCTTCGCGGCCGTCCGCACGAGGTGACGCGCGTGGCGTCAGGAGGCCGGAGGCGGGGTCGGCGGGGTGCCGTCGCCCCCCTTGCCCTGGGCCCCCCGGTCGGGGGACTCGGACATCCGGTCCACGGCGTCCTTGGCCTTCGCCGTGCCCTGCTGGATCTTGTCGCTGTACTTGCCCTTGGTCCTCTTGTCGACCATGTCGGCGGCCTTGTCGAGGCCCTGGTCGATCTTGTCCCCGTGCTGCTGCGCGAGGCCGGAGGCCTTGTCCTTGGCGGGGCCGAACTTGGCTTTGAGCTGGTCCAGGAAGCCCATGGATCTCACTTTCCTCGCGGATGTCCCACGCCCGGACGGGCGTGCGCGGCAGGTGCTACTGGCGGGCGCCCTCGCCGGCCTCGCTGTCGGCCGCCTGCTCCGCGGACTGCTGCTTCGGGATCTCCACCGCGTCGGTCGCGGCGGGAGCCGCCGGCTCGTCCGTCTCCGGGGCCTGTGCGGACCGCTCCGCCTCCGCGGGGGCCGGCGCCGGGTCGCCCTCGGCCTCCGCGGCCTCGGGCTCGGCGTCGGCCGTCACGACGGCGGCCTCGGTCTCGGCCGACGACGCCTCCTCGCTGTCCTTGGCCTTCCGGCGGAACATGGCAAAAACGCCCATTTCAACTCCATACGGTACTCGTGCGGGCGAAATCCCGCCCTGCCCGGTGCGTCCCATTGCGCCGCCCGGGTCGCCGGTCCTCGAAACCGGCGGCTGGAACCTCGCAACAGGCAACGACCCCGCACCGGGCTCGTCACGTAGCTCGTTCGAGAAGCGGCAAGAAGGTTTGCGAGACTGGGACGGTGAGTAGCGCAGCTCCCGCCCCGCGGGTCATCGCCGTCGTCGGGCCGACCGCCGCCGGAAAGTCAGATCTCGGTGTCTTCCTCGCCAAGGAACTCGGCGGCGAGGTCGTCAACGCCGACTCCATGCAGCTGTACCGGGGGATGGACATCGGTACCGCCAAGCTGACGCCCGAGGAGCGCGAAGGAGTCCCGCACCACCTCCTCGACATCTGGGACGTCACCGTGACGGCCAGCGTCGCCGAGTACCAGAAGCTCGCCCGCGCCGAGATCGACCGCCTCCTCGCCGAGGGCCGCTGGCCCGTCCTGGTGGGCGGCTCGGGCCTCTACGTACGCGGCGCGATCGACAAGATGGAGTTCCCCGGCACCGACCCCGAGGTGCGCGCCCGCCTGGAGGAGGAGCTCGCACTGCGCGGCCCCGGCGCCCTGCACGCGCGGCTCGCCGCCGCCGACCCGGAGGCCGGCGCCGCCATCCTGCCGAGCAACGGGCGGCGCATCGTGCGCGCCCTGGAGGTCATCGAGATCACCGGCAAGCCCTTCACGGCCAACCTGCCGGGTCACGACTCCGTGTACGACACCCTGCAGATCGGTGTGGACGTCGCCCGCCCCGAGCTCGACGAACGCATCGCCACGCGCGTGGACCGCATGTGGGAGGCCGGACTCGTCGACGAGGTCCGCACCCTCGCCGACCAGGGACTGCGCGAGGGCGTCACGGCCTCCCGGGCGCTCGGCTACCAGCAGGTACTGACGGCGCTCTCCGGGGACTGCACCGAGGACGAGGCGCGCGCCGAGACCGTGCGCGCCACCAAGCGCTTCGCGCGCCGCCAGGACTCCTGGTTCCGCCGCGATCCCCGCGTCCACTGGCTCAGCGGAGCCGTCGCGGACCGCGGGGAACTCCCGGCCCGGGCAATGACGTTGATCGAACGACCGGTTACAGCCTGATCACGTGATGGCATCGGGACGCCCGGGCGGTCATCCCGGCCACTCCGGGCGTGCCATCATCGACCATCGATCGACCAGTGGAGTCCGGAGTGGGAGGGCGCGTGGCGATGGAGGCCGGCCCTCGTGACACCGCACCAGGCGGGGATCAGTTGAGCCCTGACGGTCCTGAGGCGACCCCGGACGGCGTGATCGCCGACGGGCCGACCGCCGAGGAGATCGCCGCGCAGGACGAGGCGGCGGAGGTCGAGGTCGAGCTCCGCCCACAGCGCAGGCTCCGCATCTGGCAGCTCGCGCCCATCGTCATGCTGGCGACGCTCGGCTCCCTGATGTTCGCCTTCCCCCTGTTCTTCGAGTTCGGCGACGGCGGCGCCGTGGTCGCGATGCTCGGGCTGCTGATCAGCTCCTGCGCCGCCGGCTGGGGCATGATGGCCGCCCGCCGCGTCGGCTACACCATGCCCGGACTCCCGCCGCGCGGCTCCGGCCGCAGACCGGACTGGCGCGTCGTGGGCGCCTACGTGGTCGTCGTGGCGTCCGTCGCCGTGCTGGCCGTCTGGCGCGTCGCCCGCCTGCGGTGACCGGCCGCACACGGCCCCCGCTCACCCCCGGCGCGCTGACCCCGTACGATCGAGAGATGACCACTTTCCTCAAGGGTCACGGAACCGAGAACGACTTCGTGATCATCCCGGACGCGGAGAACGCGGTGGCGCTCCCGCCGTCCGCCGTGGCCGCGCTCTGCGACCGCAGGGCGGGTATCGGCGGCGACGGCCTCCTGCACGTCGTGCGCTCCGCCGCGCACCCCGACGCGCGGCACATGGCCGAAGAGGCCGAGTGGTTCATGGACTATCGCAACGCGGACGGCTCCGTCGCCGAGATGTGCGGCAACGGCGTACGGGTCTTCGCCCGCTACCTCCAACACGCCGGTCTCGTCGCCGAGGGCGATGTGGCGGTGGCCACCCGCGGCGGCGTGAAGGCGGTCCACATCGACAAGGAAGGCCTCGTCACGGTCGGCATGGGCCGCGCGACGCTCCCCGAGGGCGACGTCACCGTGTCCGTGGACGACCGCTCCTGGCCCGCCCGGAACGTGAACATGGGCAACCCGCACGCGGTCGCCTTCGTCGAGGACCTCGCCCAGGCGGGCACCCTCTACGACGCGCCCCCGTTCACCCCGGCGAGCGCCTACCCGCAGGGGGTGAACGTGGAATTCGTCGTGGACCGCGGCCCGCGCCACGTCGCCATGCGCGTGCACGAGCGTGGCGTCGGCGAGACGCGGTCCTGCGGCACCGGAGCCTGCGCGGTGGCCGTCGCCACGGCCCGCCGCGACGGTCACGACCCCGTGGCCGACGGCACCCCGGTGACGTACGAGATCGACCTGCCCGGCGGCCGGCTCAGCATCACCGAGCGGGCGGACGGGGAGATCGAGATGACCGGGCCCGCGGTCATCGTGGCCGAAGGTGAGATCGACGCGGACTGGTTCGCGGCGATCGAAACCGTAAACCCGTAAGCCTTCGCTCGAATGGGTGATCCGTTTCACGCTGGGCGAGAGGGGGACTGCGCCACGTGATGGGCTCGGTAGCATCAAGCACCGGTCCGGACGGGTGCCCCCGCCAGCCCGCCGCCGGTCGATCAAGCCGGAGGTGCTCATGAGTGCGGAGGCGACCAACCCCGCGACGCCCGGGCCGATCACGCCCGAAGCACCTCGCAGGCGTGCCCGCCCACGGATCGACCTGCGCCGCCTCGGCCGGGCCGCGCTGCTCGGCTCCGCGACCCGCGACCGGCTCCCGGACGCGATCAGCCACGTCGTCGAGGCCCACCGCGCGCACTACCCGGACTCCGACCTGGAGCCGCTGCGCCGCGCCTACGTGCTCGCCGAGTCCTCGCACCGCGGTCAGATGCGCAAGAGCGGCGAGCCGTACATCACGCACCCGCTCGCCGTCACGCTGATCCTGGCCGAGCTGGGCGCCGAGGCCACCACCCTGACCGCCTCCCTGCTCCACGACACGGTCGAGGACACCGAGGTCACCCTCGACCAGGTGCGCACCGAGTTCGGCGAGGAAGTCGCCTACCTGGTCGACGGCGTCACCAAACTGGAGAAGGTCGACTACGGGGCCGCGGCCGAGCCCGAGACCTTCCGCAAGATGCTCGTCGCCACGGGCAACGACGTGCGCGTCATGTCGATCAAACTCGCCGACCGCCTGCACAACATGCGCACCCTCGGCGTCATGCGCCAGGAGAAGCAGGAACGGATCGCCAAGGTCACGCGGGACGTCCTGATCCCGCTCGCCGAGCGCCTCGGCGTCCAGGCGCTCAAGACCGAGCTGGAAGACCTCGTCTTCGCGATCCTGCACCCCGAGGAGTACAAGCAGACCAGGGAGCTCATCGCGGCGAACGCGGCCCGCACGGAGCACCCCCTCGACGAGATCGCCGAAGAGGTGCGCGGCGTGCTGCGCGAGGCGGGCATCACCGCCGAAGTCCTCATCCGGCCCCGGCACTTCGTCTCCGTGCACCGCGTGCGGCGCAAGCGCGGCGAGCTGCGCGGCGCCGACTTCGGGCGCCTGCTCGTCCTCGTCTCCGAGGACGCGGACTGCTACGGCGTCCTGGGCGAGCTGCACACCTGCTTCACGCCGGTCGTCTCGGAGTTCAAGGACTTCATCGCCGTCCCCAAGTTCAACCTGTACCAGTCGCTGCACACCGCCGTGGCCCGCGCCGACGGCGAGGTCGCCGAAGTCCTCATCCGCACGCACCAGATGCACAAGGTCGCCGAGGCCGGCGTCGTCGCCCTCGGCAATCCCTACACGCCCTCCGGCGAGGAGCACCTGGACACCGTCGGCGAGCGCTCCGACCCCACCCGCCCCGGCTGGCTCTCCCGCCTCCTCGACTGGCAGCAGTCCGCGCCCGACACCGACACATTCTGGTCGACGCTGCGCGAGGACCTGGCCCAGGACCGCGAGATCACCGTGTTCCGGCCCGACGGCGGCACCATCGGGCTGCCCGCGGGCGCCAGCTGCATCGACGCCGCGTACGCGCAGTACGGGGAGGACGCCCACGCCTGCATCGGCGCGCGGGTCAACGGACGCCTCGCAGCGCTCGGCACCGTCCTCTCCGACGGCGACACCGTGCAACTCCTCATGGACCAGGACGCGGCCTCCGAGCCGTCCCGCGACTGGCTGGACCACGCCAAGACCCCGGCCGCCCGCATCGCCATCCGCCGCTGGCTCACCGCGCACCCCGAGGGCCCCCGCGCCCCCGAGCCGGAACCGGAGCCGCGGGCCGCCTACAGCGGCCCCTCGGCCCGCCCCGCCGCGGCGAACGCGGTGGTGGACCAGCCCGGCGCCGGTGTGCGCCTCGCAGGCTGCTGCACGCCCGTACCGCCCGACGAGATCACCGCCTTCGCGGTGCGCGGCGGCGTCGTCACCGTGCACCGCGTCGAGTGTTCCGGCGTGGCGCGCATGAAAGCGGCGGGGCGCGCGGAGATCGGCGTGCGCTGGGCCGACGCCGAGACCGCCGAGTACCGCGTCACGCTGATCGCCGAGTCCTTCAGCCGCCCGCACCTCCTCGCCGATCTCACCGAAGCCATAGCGCTCGAGGGCGTCGCCATCATCTCTGCGACCGTCGACCCGCCCGACCAGGGCCGCGTCCGCCACACCTACACCCTCCAACTCCCGGACGCGGACCGCCTCCAGAACCTGATGCGGGCGATGCGCAACGTGCCGGGCGTGTACGACGTGGACCGCGCCCGGCACGCCGCCGCCGGGGCGCACTGAGCGAACCCGGGGTCTCGTTCGGGTGGTCCGGCGCGTGCCGTCCGGGCCTTCGGGGCGCGCGCTGATAGCCGTAGGGGATGCTGCTCAGCTCCCGAACGCCCCGCACCGCCGCACTGCTCGCCGCCGGTGTCTCCCTCGCCGTGCTCGCCGCCGCCGCGCCGCAGTCCGCGACCCCGCTCGGCGTGGGCGACCGCCTCTTCCCGCACCTCGGCAACCCCGGCTACGACGTCCAGTCGTACGACATCGCCTTCACCTACCAGGGCGACAACAGCAAGCCGCTCGACGCCGTCACCAAGATCGACGCGCAGGCGACGGCCATGCTCGACCGGATCAACCTCGACTTCTCGCACGGCACGGTGCACTCCGTGAAGGTCAACGGCCTGCGCGCGGACTTCACGACCAAGGGCGAGGACCTGGTCGTGACGCCGACGCGGTCCGTCGTACAGGGGGAGCCGCTGCACATCACCGTGGAGCACACCAGCGACCCCGTGCCCGGCAAGGAGGAGATCGGCTGGGTGCGCACCAAGGACGGGCTCGCGATGGCCAACCAGGCGGACGCCGCGCACCGCGTCTTCCCGTGCAACGACCACCCGTCGGACAAGGCGTACTTCACGTTCCACGTCCGTACGCCCAAGGAGCTGACCGCCGTCGCCAACGGGCGGTCCGTGAGCACCACGCGCGCGGGGGACACCACCGACTGGACCTACCGCACGGAACACCCCATGGCCACGGAGCTGGCCCAGGTCTCCATCGGCCGCTCGTCCGTCCTGCGCCGCGAGGGCCCGCACGGCCTGGAGGTGCGCGACGTCGTGCGCACCGAGGACGTGAAGACGCTTGATCCCTGGCTCGCCGAGACGCCCGCGCAGATCGCCTGGATGGAGAGCAAGGTCGGCCGCTACCCGTTCGAGAACTACGGGCTGGTCATCGCGGACGCCACCACCGGATTCGAACTCGAGACCCAGACGCTCTCCCTCTTCGAGCGCGACCTCTTCACCCGCTCCGAGTACCCGAAGTGGTACGTCGAGTCGGTCATGGTCCACGAGCTGGCCCACCAGTGGTTCGGCGACAGCGTCAGCCCGCGCACCTGGTCCGACGTGTGGCTCAACGAGGGGCACGCCACCTGGTACGAGGAGCTGTACGCGCAGGAGAAGGGCAACCGCCCGATGGAGAAGCGGATGCGCGCCGCCTACGGGGCGTCGGACGCCATGCGCGCCGACGGAGGGCCGCCGGCCGCCCCGAAGAGCCCCGCGCCGGGCGAGAAGATCAGCATCTTCCGGCCGGTCGTCTACGACGGCGCCGCCCTCGTCCTGTACGCGCTGCGCGAGGAGATCGGCAAGGAGGCCTTCGAGAACCTGGAGCGGCAGTGGGTGAGCACGCACCGCGACGGCACGGCCACGACCGCCGACTTCGTCGCGCTCGCCTCGCAGATCGCCGGACGCGACCTGAACGGCTTCTTCGACGCCTGGCTGTACGGGAAGAAGACGCCGCCCATGCCCGGACACCCGGACTGGAAGGTCGAGCCGGTGAAGACGGCGGAGAAGTAGGCTTCGGCCCGGCACACCGGGGAAAAACCCTGATGACGAGACGCCCCGTTCCGTGCGAACATCTTCAGGTCGACGGCGCGGAGCGGCCGGCGGGCCACCGGGAATCCTGGGGCCGGGCCGAGCGTTGTCACAGGTGACGGAGGCTGGTCTCCGTCACGATGTTCCGAAATCCCACAGACGTAAGGATCCAATGACCTCCTCTTCTTCCCCTTCCCAGGAAGCGCAGAGCCTCGCGCAGAACTACCCCGAAGGTCTTCGGGCCGATGCCCTGATGGAAGAGGACGTCGCCTGGAGCCACGAGATCGACGGAGACCGGGACGGCGAGCAGTTCGACCGCTCCGAGCGCGCGGCCCTGCGCCGCGTCGCGGGCCTCTCCACCGAGCTCGAGGACGTCACCGAGGTCGAGTACCGACAGCTCCGCCTGGAGCGTGTGGTGCTCGTCGGTGTGTGGACATCGGGAACGGTTCACGACGCGGAGAACTCCCTCGCGGAGCTGGCCGCCCTCGCCGAGACGGCGGGCGCGCTCGTGCTCGACGGTGTGGTGCAGCGCCGGGACAAGCCCGACGCGGCCACGTACATCGGCTCGGGCAAGGCGCTCGAACTGCGCGACATCGTGCTCGAGACCGGAGCCGACACCGTCGTGTGCGACGGTGAGCTCAGCCCCGGCCAGCTCATCCACCTCGAGGACGTCGTCAAGGTCAAGGTGGTCGACCGGACCGCCCTGATCCTCGACATCTTCGCCCAGCACGCCAAGTCCCGAGAGGGCAAGGCGCAGGTCGCTCTCGCGCAGATGCAGTACATGCTGCCGCGACTGCGCGGCTGGGGTCAGTCGCTGTCCCGGCAGATGGGTGGCGGCGGCGGTGGCGGCATGGCCACCCGTGGTCCCGGTGAGACCAAGATCGAGACGGACCGGCGACGGATCCGCGAGAAGATGGCGAAGATGCGCCGTGAGATCGCGGAGATGAAGACGGGCCGCGACATCAAGCGCCAGGAGCGCAAGCGCAACAAGGTGCCCTCGGTCGCCATCGCCGGCTACACGAACGCGGGCAAGTCGTCCCTGCTCAACCGCCTGACGGGCGCGGGCGTCCTGGTGGAGAACGCACTGTTCGCCACCCTGGACCCGACCGTCCGCAGGGCCGAGACCCCGAGCGGCCGGCTGTACACGCTGGCTGACACGGTCGGTTTCGTCCGGCATCTGCCGCACCACCTCGTCGAGGCGTTCCGCTCCACGATGGAGGAGGTCGGCGACTCCGACCTGATCCTCCACGTGGTCGACGGTTCGCACCCGGCGCCGGAGGAGCAGCTCGCCGCCGTGCGCGAGGTCATCCGTGACGTCGGGGCCACCGAGGTCCCCGAGATCGTGGTGATCAACAAGGCGGACGCCGCGGACCCGCTGGTGCTCCAGCGCCTGATGCGCGTCGAGAAGCACTCGATCGCCGTCTCCGCCCGCACGGGTGCCGGCATGGAGGAGCTGCTCGCGCTCATCGACGCCGAGCTGCCGCGTCCCGAGGTCGAGGTCGAGGCACTCGTGCCGTACACCCACGGCCAGCTGGTGGCGCGGGCCCACTCGGACGGTGAGGTGATCTCCGAGGAGCACACCCCGGAGGGCACGCTCCTCAAGGCGCGCGTCCACGAGGAGCTCGCGGCCGAGCTCGCGCCGTACGCCCCGGCGGCGATCGCGAGCTGACGCGGCCGTCCCGCACGGCAGCACGACAGACAGGAGGGCGGGGGGGCGCGGGGGGCCGGGCCCCGGCGCGGCGGGGGCGGCGTCGGTGTGCGGCGCACGCCCGGGGGGCGCGCCCCGCCCGCCGCCCGGCTCGACATCCGGCGCGGCGAGATCTTCGGACTGCTCGGGCCCAACGGGGCCG
>NZ_JBHYTK010000038.1:0-18112 GCF_042749255.1 Streptomyces sp. NPDC059524
CCCCTGGGAAGGCTGCGCCTTCCTCGGGGAGATGCCACCCGAAGGGTGTGCATCTCAGGGGCGCGGGGAACTGCGCGACCAGCCACGACGCGACCCGCACTCGGCCACGAGACCGAAGCGACCGAGCTAGACGCCGATGTCGCCGCCATCCGCGCGCCACACCGAGACGACCGACGGACGGACGATCCGGCCGGGACCGTCGGGCCAGGTGCTGGCCGGGCGCTCGACGGACGCCCCGTCGATCTCCCCCGGGTGCTGCACGGACACCAGCACCCGGCGATCCTGCACGAGCGGACCGCAGGTCTCCGCCCCGGTCGGCATCGTGAGGAACTGCTTCAGCTCGCCCCGCCGCTCACCCCGCGTCGCGACACCGAACAGCCCGTCGTGCGAGCCCAGCTGGTTGCCGTCCGTGGAGATCCACAGATTGCCGTGCGGGTCGAACGTGACGTTGTCCGGGCAGGAGATCGGGCTGACCCGCTCCTTGGGGAACCCGGCGAAGTACGTCGCCGGGTCCTCCGGGTCACCGGCGACCAGGAACAGGGACCAGCCGAACGAGGTCGACTCGGCCCGGTTGCGCGCCTCGGTCAGTTCGAGGATCTGGCCGTGCTTGTTGAGGGTGCGCGGATTGGCCTCGTCCGGGCCTGCCTTGCCGGCCTTGCCGCGGTCGGAGTTGTTGGTCAGCGCGACGTACACCTTGCCGGTGCGCGGCGACGGCTCGATGTCCTCGGGCCGGTCCATCTTCGTGGCGCCGACCTTGTCCCCGGCGAACCGTGTGAAGAGGTAGACCTCCTCGGCGGTCATGCCCTCGACGTGCGACTCGGCGCGGCCGCCCGCGTAGGCGGTGGCCAGCGGGATCCACGTACCGGAGCCGTCGAACTCGCCGTCGGAGGGCAGCGCGCCCGTGCCGTCGATCTGCTCCGCCGGCGAGTCGCCGGTGAGCTTGGCGACGTAGAGGGTGCCCTCGTCGAGGAGGGTCAGGTTGTGGGCGTGGGCGGCCCGCGAGCCGCCCTTCGCCATGCGCTTGCTGCCGACGAACTTGTAGAAGTAGTCGAACTTCTCGTCGTCGCCCATGTAGACGACGGGGCGGCCGTCGCCGGTCAGGCGCGGCTGCGCGGCCTCGTGCTTGAAGCGGCCGAGCGCGGTGCGCTTGCGCGGCGTCGACTCCGGGTCGTACGGGTCAAGTTCGACGACCCAGCCGAAGCGGTTGGCCTCGTTCGGCTCCTTGGCCAGGTCGAAGCGGTCGTCGAACCGCTCCCACTTGCGCTCGGAGGCCTCGCCGATCACGCCGTACCGCTTGAGGCGGGCCGCCGCGGTCGGGTCGGTGACCTTGGCGGCGTTGGCGAAGTACTGGTTGAAGTTCTCCTCGCCGTGCAGGGTCGTGCCCCACGGGGTGGTGCCGCCCGAGCAGTTGTTGAGCGTGCCGAGGACGGTGGTGCCCTTCGGATCGGCCTTCGTGCGGACCAGCGGGCTGCCCGCGACGGGGCCGGAGAGGCGGAAGGGGCTGGTGGCGGTCAGGCGCCGGTTGAGGTGGTGGCGCGAGACGGCGTTCAGGCCGCCGTTCTTCCGGTTCTCCTCGACCACGACGACGGACAGTCCGTGCGCGGCCCACGCGATCTCGACCTGCTCGCGCGTCGGGTTCGCCGGGTCGTAGCCGCGGAACATCAGGATCTCGTCGGTGTACTCGTGGTTGGCGACGAGGACCTGCCGGCCGTGCTCGCCACGCAGCGGCAGCAGGCTCAGGAAGTCGTTGTTGTAGCCGAACTGACCGGCCTGCGCCTTCGCGCTCTGGTGCTCCGGGTCGAAGGCCGGGGCGCCGCGCAGAATCGGCTCGCCCCACCGGACGACCACGTTCTGCCCGTATCCGCCGGGCACCGTGACGGCGTCGGCGGTGTTCGGCGCGACCGGCGCGAACCGCAGCCCGCGCGCACCCTCCGTGGCCGCCCCGCCCCCGCCGTGTCCGCCGTGTCCGGCGGCGGCCGTGGCGTCCCCCACGCCCGGACCGGCCAGGACCGTCGTACCGGCGGCGGCCGCGACGGTCACCACGGCGGCGGCGCGCAGCATCGAACGGCGGCTCAGCGCACCGGCGACGACATCGCCGACGTACGCGTTGTCGCTGGTGTTCGGCACCTCGTGGAAGCAGGCGTCACCACAGCGGAACCGGCAGGTCAGCGCCGAACGGCCCCCCGCGTGACGTCCGTCGACCGAGACCAGCGGCAGCATTTTCCGCACGCTTTCCCTCCCCTTTGCGAAGTCGTGTCGGCCGCGACGGTAAGGGGACACGGGTGCGGGACGGGGGACGCGGGATGAACGCGCGGTGAACCTGTCGGCGGCCGAGGACAGCGCGCCCGGAGGCCCGCATAGCGAGCCCCTATACCCGGTATTGGCAGATCACCCGTTGTTCACCCACTGTTCGCGGGGCGAGGGTGGCGGTGACGATCCCACCGGCTGCGAAGGAGCAGGGAATGGCTGTGGCACCGGGAGACACACGGTTCGAGGTGGCGGGACATCTGACGGAGAACCACATCGGCGGGCGGTGGGTTCCGGCGCAGTCGGGGCAGCGCCGCCCGGACGTGAACCCGGCCGATCTCTCCGACGTCCTGGGGGAGTTCACGGAATCGGGCGGCGCCGACGTCGACCTCGCGGTGGAGGAGGCGCGGCGGGCGCTCGACGGCTGGCGCGGCATCGGACCGGTCGAGCGGGCCGCCTTCCTGACGAAGGCGCTGCACCTCCTGGACGAGCGCACCGAGGAGTTCGCGTACGCCATCACGCGCGAGCAGGGCAAGCTCCTGAAGGAGGCGCTCGGGGAGGTCCGACGAGCCAAGTCGGTCCTGGAGTTCACGACCGGGCAGGCGCGCCGGCTGGGCGGGGTCACCGTCCCGGCCGAGGAGGCCCGCACCTTCGCCTACACCTTCCGCAAGCCGATCGGCGTGGTCGGACTGATCTCCCCCTGGAACTTCCCGCTGGCCATCCCCATGTGGAAGGTCGCCCCCGCGCTCCTGTCCGGCTGCACCGCGATCCTCAAGCCGTCCCCGCTGACCCCGCTCACCTCGGCACTCCTCGTCGACGTCTTCCAGCGGGCGGGCCTGCCGGACGGGGTGCTGAACCTGGTGCAGGGCGACGCGGCGGCGGGTGAGGCGCTCGTCGCCAACCCGTCCGTGGCCGGCATCAGCTTCACCGGCTCCCTGCCGATCGGCACCGCCATCCACACCGGCGGCGCCCACCGGCTGCTGCGCACCCAGCTCGAACTCGGCGGCAAGAACGCGGTGATCGTGTGCGACGACGCCGACCTCGGCAAGGCCGTCGACGCGGTCGTGCACGGGGCGTTCGGGCAGGCCGGCCAGCGCTGTTCGGCGACCAGCCGGGCCGTCGTCGACGTCCGGGTGCGCGAGGAGTTCCTGGAACGGCTCGTCGCCCGCGTCGGAAGCCTGCGGGTCGGGCCCGGCTTCGACCCGGCCTCCGAACTGTGCCCGGTCGTGGACACCGCGCGCCGGGACGCGGCGCTCGCCGCGATCGCGGGCGCGCAGCGCGACGGCGGCAAGGTGGTGTGCGGCGGCGGCCGCGAGGAGCGCCCCGGACTGCCGGACGGCTGCTACGTCCAGCCGACCGTGATCCGGGACGTGCCGTGGGACGCGGAGCTGGCTCAGGAGGAGGTGTTCGGGCCGGTGCTCGCGGTCGTGGACGCCGAGGACTTCGACGACGCCCTGCGCATCGCGAACTCGGTGAAGTACGGCATGTCCGGGACGGTCTTCACCGCCTCCCAGACCCGCGCCTTCGAGGCCCTGGACCGCTTCGAGGCGGGCATGCTGCACGTCAACCGCCCCGGCGTCGGCGCGTACGCGCACCTGCCGCACGTCGGCGACAAGGCCAGCCAGTACGGCCCGCCGGAGTGCTCGCCGGAGGTCTTCGACTTCTACACGGCCTGGCACTCGGCCTGCATCTCCTACTAGCCCCGCATTTCGCGGCGAAGGCCGAAGGGCCGGTTCCTCCACTCGGGGGGACCGGCCCTTCGGCCTTCTTCACACAGGATGCGGGGGGTCAGCGCGAGGCCAGGTTCTCCTCGGCGAGGCCGAACGAGAGCGTCATGCCCGCGCCGCCCACCCCGTTGACGACCGTCACCCCGGGCTCGGGGTCGACGACCAGGTCGGTGCGGCCGTCCCGCAGCGACGGGTAGAAGCCGACCCAGCGCTCGGTGACCTCCGCCTCCGGCGGCAGCCCGGCGAAGGTGCCGAGGTACTCCAGGACCGCGTCGTCGACGGCACCGTCCGCGAACGGGCCGAGCGTGGGCCCGTACGCGTGCGAGTCGCCGAGGGTGAGACGGCCGTCGGCGGTCTGCGAGACCAGGACGTGGATGCCGTGCTCGCGGTGGAACGACCGCTCCGTGCCCATCCGTTCGGCGAGCGCGGCCTGCGACGGGCAGCCGTCGAAGGCCGCGTAGTGCAGCAGGGTGAGGCCGCCGCAGAGCATCGGGCCGAGCGTGCGCCCGCCGGCCAGCGGGGCGGTGCGCATCATCTGGAGCTTGCAGCGGGTCAGGCCGCTCTCGGCGAAGACCTCCGGATAGAGGGAGGCGAAGTCGTTGCCGGAACAGACGAAGACCTGCCCGCAGTCCCAGTCGCCCGCCGTCGTGAAGACCGTCGGCGCCGCGATGCCGCGCACATGGGTGCCGAAGCGGAACTCGACGCCGTACTCCGCGGCCAGGTGCTCGGCGACCGCGGGGATCGCCCGGCGCGGGTCGACGTTGACCTCCGTCGGACTCCACATCGCGCCGAGCAGCCCGTCCCGGCGCGCGAAACCGGACCGCCCGACGGCCTCGTCCGCGGTGATCATCCGTGTCCCCCGCTCCCGGGCCGCGTCGCTGAGCTGAAGGAACTCCTCCAGGACCGCGACCTCGTCGGCGTGGTGGGCCAGATGCAGGGAGCCCGTCTCGGGCGCCCACAGACCGGTCTTGGCGGCGACCTCCAGCCACACCTCGCGGCTGCGCAGCGCCCGCTCGTAGACCTTGCCGCGCTGCTGGCCGACCGACCAGATCATCCCGAAGTTGCGGATCGAGGCGCCGACCGCGAAGTCGTCCCGTTCGAAGACGACGACCTTGCGGCCGAGCCGGGCGGCGGCGAGCGCGTGCGCGAGCCCGACGATGCCGGCGCCGACGACGGCCGTGTCCGCGTGCTGACGGTTCATGTCTGCCTGCCTTTCAACGTGCCGGTGGAAAGGGGGAGTTCACTGGGCGGCCGCGGTGCGCGGGCGGCGGTTCCAGTGCGGGAGCATGACGAGCCCGGCCAGCAGGGCCGCGACGGAGAACAGCAGGAACAGCGAGGAGCCGGACAGGAAGCCGGGCAGCAGGCCGCCGAGGATCGCCCCGACCGAGCCGCAGCCGTTGACCAGTCCGGCGGCGGTGCCCGCGCCGTCCTCGGTGCCGAAGTCGACCGCGGCGACACAGGAGATCATCGAGTCGGCGGCGTACACGGCGAGCCCGATCACGGCGAGCAGCGCGACCATGACGCCGACGCTGTCCGTCGCGGTGAGCGGCATGAACAGGCCGAGGACGACGGTCAGCAGGGCGAGCGACAGGACGGCGGCGGGCACGCGCCGGGACTGGAAGAGCCGGTCCGACACCCAGCCCACGGCGATCGGGGCCAGGACCCCGGCCGCGCCGAACGCCACCGGGATGACCGTGGCGCCCACCTTGTCGACGTGCGGCAGCCGGTCGCTGACCAGCACCGGGCCCCACAGCAGGATCGCGTAACGGGCCGGCTTGAGCAGGAAGTACGCGGCGCCGAGCGTGAGCACCATCGGGTCGCGCAGCGTCGAGCGGTACAGGGCGAGCCCACCGCGCCGGGCCGGCTCGGCGCCGGGCTCCTTCTCCCCCTTGCTTCCTGGTGCGGGCGCGTCGCGCTGGAAGAGGACGAAGAGCAGGAGGACGACGGCCAGCGACGCGGCCCCGCAGAAGAACGCGGCCTGCCAGCTGTCGAACACGGAGTAGGCGAGCCAGCCCAGGAACGGCGGCGCGGCGAGGCCGCCGAACGCGTAGTTCGTGGACCAGATGCCCAGCACCCGGCCGCGCTCGGCGACGGGGAAGAAGGCGCCCATGTTCTTGCACAGCGGCGCCCAGCCGGCCGACTGCGCGAGGCCCTGGATCACCATGGCGCCGCCGAACACGAGCAGCGCGCTGGAGGCGCCCATCAGACAGGCGGCGCCGATCGCGCCGATCATGCCGGTGATGACGACGCGGCGCGGACCGAACCGGTCGGACCAGGCGCCCCACACGAACTGCCCGACGGCGTACGCCGCGAGGTAGATCGCGTCGATGACGCCGAGCACGCGTTCGGAGAGGGTGTGGGCGAGCAGCGGGTCGTCCAGGATGCCGAGCTTCGCGACGGAGAACGCCTGCCGCACGAAGTAGAAGCCCGCGTACGCGATCCAGGTGACGGCGAAGATCTGCCAACGCAGCCGGGGGCTCACCAGGTGGGGGTGGACGGTGCGCTGGGCCTCGCGGGTGGTGACAGGGCCGGCGCCCTCGGTGGGTGGGCGGGGGACGGCTGGTGGGTCGGTGTCGGCCATGGGGAGTCCAATCCTCGACGGAGCGGAAGGGGCTGAACTGTTCCGGGTACGGCACGGCCCCGGCGCACACCTCGGCGGCGCCGGGGCCGGTACTGCTGAATGGCCTTGAGCGGTGGGGGGTCGGGGTACTGCGGGAGCGGGGTCAGGCGGGGAGCGGCTCCCCGGCCGCCGCGTGGCAGCCGATCCAGTACGCGTCGAAGTTCCGCAGCCGGTGCCCGGCCGGAAGCTCGACGGGCCGGTTGACCAGGACGGGGACACGCTGTTCGGTGAGGCCGCCGTGCGAGCGCAGCGGCTCCTCGAACCCGGAGATGTCGTGCCGGGCGGCGGTCGTGCCGAGCACGGTGTTGCGCTCGGCGATGACGACGAGGTCGCCGATCCGGTCGCCGGGCAGCTCGAAGCGCTCGCAGGCCTCCTCGCGGGTGAGGACGGTGTCGACGCCGCCGACCCCGGCGAGCTTCGCCCGCAGCGCCTCCCGGTCCGCGCCGCCCGGCAGGTGCACGGTCGCGTACGAGCCGAGGGCGCCGTGGTGCACGGTGTACGGGTCGGTGATCGGCAGGATGACGCGGCTCGCGCCCGTCCCGGTCTCGGCGTCGAACCAGTCGGACAGGAACACGACCCGGGCCTCGCCGTCCGCGTCCGACTTGGCGTTCATCCCGTGGTCGGCGGTGACGACGAGGACCGCGCCGAGCGCGTCGATCCGCTCGAACCAGCGGTCCAGCATCGCGTAGAAGCGGTTGGCGACGGGGGATCCGGGCGCGTGCTTGTGCTGGATGTAGTCGGTGAGCGACAGGTACATGAGGTCCGGCCGGTCGCGTTCGAGGACCTCGCACCCGGCGGCCATCACCAGTTCGCTCAGCTCCGCGCTGTACACGGAGGGCAGTTCGAAGCCGGTGGACTCCAGGACCTTCTCGATGCCGTTCTCCGCGAGGGTGACCTGGTCGGCCTTCTCCGCGGAGAAGCAGATGCCGCCCTCGGCGAGGCCGCTGCCGAGCAGCCGGCGCAGCTTGTCCTTGGCGGTGATCACGGCGACCCGCGCGCCGGTCTGCGAGAACGCGGCGAACAGGGTGGGCGCGCGCAGCAGTTCGGGCGCGTTCATCATCACCTCCTCGCCGGCCTCGGTGTCGTAGAAGTAGTTGCCGCAGATGCCGTGCACGGCGGGCGGGACGCCGGTCGCGATGGACAGGTTGTTGGGGTTGGTGAAGGACGGCATCGTGCACGCGCCGCGCAGATCGCCGCCGCGCGCCAGCATGCCCTCCGTGAACGGCATCAGGCCGTCCGCGATCGCGCGCTCGTGGTAGGCGTCCTCACTGCCGTCGATGCAGACGACCACGACCGGACGGCCCGGGCGTGGGTACGCGCGCCCGTTGACGGTGAGCCGCGCGCCGTCGGCGGAGGTCTGCCACGTCGTGCCGGCGACAGGATTCATGTACGTCCACCCCTGTGGGTCGTAGGTGTCGGGCGTCGTTGCGGGAGCCGTGGGGCGCCCTCGATTCCATGGGTACCACCGGCGTTCCGGGGCGCAGAACCACGAAGTTCGCTATGACGGCCATAGCCCCGCGGGCCGCGCACGAGGTGCGTCGGAGCCCTGTCCGACCGGTCAGTAGTGCTCTACGCTCGCGCGACTATGGAGCTCAACCTGCACCGTCTGTGGATCTTCCTGAAAGTGGTGGAGCACCAGGGGTTCTCCGCCGCGGCGCACGAGCTGTACATGAGTCAGCCCTCGGTCTCCAACCAGGTACGGCGGCTCGAACAGTCGCTGAAGGTGACGCTGGTGGACCGCTCGGGGGCGCGGACCCGGCCCACGGCGGAGGGCGAGGTGCTCGCCGCGTACGCCAAGCGCGTCTTCCTGCTGGCCGACGAGGCGGTGGCGGCGGTGCAGCAGGTGTCGTCCCTCGAGCACGGGCGGCTGCTCGTGGGCGGCTCGACCACGGTCGGCACGTATCTGCTGCCCACGCTCCTCGCCCGCTTCCGGGCGCGGTACCCGGGCGTCGAGTGCGATGTCTTCGTCGGCAACAACCGGGCCGTCGCCGAGCGGCTGCTCGCCGGGGACATCGGCATCGCGGTCGTCGCGGGCGGGCCGGGGGAGACGGCCCAGCTGCTGGTCGAGCCGGTGCTCCAGGAGCGCCTCGTCCTCGTCGCCCGCACCGGTCACCCGCTGGCCGACCGCCCCGGACCGCTCGACCCGGCGCTGCTCGCCGGCGAGTGCTTCCTGATGCGCGAACCCGGCTCCCACACCCGTACGGAACAGGAGCGGGTCCTCGACGCGTGGGGCCTGGCGGAGACGGTGCCGAGGTCGGACGTGTGGGGGCCCGAGGCGGTCAAGCAGTGCGTCGGCGCGGGGCTCGGCGTCGCCCTCATCTCCGAGCACGCCGTGGTCGACGACGTGGAGCGCTCGGGCGCGCTCACGATCCTCCCGGTCGAACCGGAACCGAGCCCGCGCCCCGTCTCCCTGGTCCGCCGCCGCGACCGTCTGCTCTCCCCCGCGGAACGCGCCTTCGTCCGACTGCTCCGTTCGCCGGACGGCATCTGGGCCCGTGAACTGGGCGACGGCCTGCGGGAATTCCCGGACCACCCGGACGCGGGCGAACGCGCTGCGGAACGGTCGCCGACCGGCGGCTAACCTTACGTGTCCGCCCTGGCCAGGGGTTCGGGCCTTTTGGGGATCAACTCATGCGGAAGGTTGCGCACATGGGCATTCTGGATCGTCTGCGGAACGCGTTCGGACGGAACCGCAAGAAGGACGACCCCGCCGCGGAGCCTGCCACCGAGCCGAAGATCCCCGCCCCGGCGGAGGCCGAGGCCGGCCGTCCGGCGGCGGAACCCGAGCCGTCCCCGGCCCCGAAGGTCCCGGCCCAGCCGGCCCACTACGCCCCGGCCGACCCGGAGCCCGCGACCCCGAAGATCCCCGCCCCGGCGAACTCCGAGGCGGACGACCTGGTGGCCGCGGCCTTCGACAACGTCACCATCCCCGCCCCGGCCGAGGAAGCCGAGCCCGTAGCGGCCGAGGCCTCCGAGCCCGTTGCCGCCGAGGCAGCCCCCGCTCCGGCCGAGGAGACCGAGCCGGCCACCGCCGAGCCGGTCCCCGCCCCCGCCGAGGAAGCCGCGGAGGCCGAGGAGCCCGCGGAGGCCGAGCCGGTCGCGGCCGAGACGAAGGTGGCTCCCGCCGAGGAGACCGAGCCGACGGCCGCCGCAGCGAGCGAGCCACCGGCCGAGACCCCTGAGCCGGTCGCCGCCCCCGCCGAGACCCCCGAGCCGGTCGTGGCCGAGGCGGCCGAGCCGTCCGACGCCCCCGCCCCCTCCGAAGAGCCCGGGGCGGCTGCCGCCCCGGCCGAGCCGGAGCCCGCCGAGGCCGAGACCCCCGAGCCGGTCGCCGCCGAGGCTGCCCCCGCCCCCGCCGAGGAAGCCCAGCCGGTCGCCGCCGAGGCTGCCCCCGCCCCCGCCGAGGAAGCCCAGCCGGTCGCCGCCGAGGCTGCCCCCGCCCCCGCCGAGGAAGCCCGGCCGGTCGCCGCCGAGGCAGTGCCGACCGAGCCGTCCGAGCCCGCCGGAGAGGCCCCGGCCCCCGCGTCAAAGACCCCGGACGCGAAGCCGGCCAAGCCCGCCCACACCCCGGCCAAGGTCAAGTCCCGCACCCCCGCCCTGGCCCCGGCCTACAAGGCCGCCGGCGCCGAGCTGAAGAAGAACGACCTGACCGGCACCCGCGCCACGGTCTACCTCGTCCTGGACCGCTCCGGCTCCATGCGCCCGTACTACAAGGACGGCTCCGCGAACGCCCTCGCCGACCAGGCCCTCGCCCTGGCCGCCCACCTGGACCCCCGGGACACCCCCACCGTCCACACCGTCTTCTTCTCGACGGACATCGACGCGACGGGCGACCTGACCCTGGACACCTCGTACGAGGGCAAGATCGACGAGTGGCACGCGGCGGCGGGCCGCATGGGCCGCACCAGCTACCACCGCGCGATCGAAGAGGTCGTCGCCCACCACGAGAAGTCGGACGACCCGACGCTCCCCGCGCTGGTCGTGTTCCAGACGGACGGCCCCCCGGACGTGCAGCGCCCGGCGAACGAGGCCCTGGCCAAGGCGGCGAGCCGCCCGATCCACTTCCAGTTCGTCGCGTTCGGCGACCCGGAGGCCAAGGCCTTCGACTACCTCCGCAAGCTGAAGGCGGACAACGCCGGCCACTTCCTGGCGGGCGCCGCCCCCCGCGAGCTGACCGACGCCGAGCTCTACCAGGGCCTCCTGGCGACCTGGCGCCCGTAGCCCCGGAGCCCGCCCACCGCCCCGGCCGTCCGCGCTGTAAAACACCGCGCGGGCGGCCGCCCCATGTCGGATACGATTTCTGGATTCAGATCGTCACGACTTGGGAGCAGCCTCCGATGGCTCGACACCTCATCACCAGCGCCCTTCCGTACATCAACGGGATCAAGCACCTGGGCAACATGGTGGGGTCCATGCTCCCGGCCGACGTGTACTCCCGTTACCTGCGCCAGCGCGGTCACGAGGTCCTGTACATCTGCGCGACGGACGAGCACGGCACCCCGGCCGAGCTGGCCGCGAAGGAGCGGGGCATCCCGGTCGCGGACTTCTGCGCGCAGGCGCACGACGCGCAGAAGGCGGTCTACGACGGCTTCGCGCTCGCCTTCGACCACTTCGGCCGGTCGTCCTCGCCGCAGAACGCGGAGATCACCCAGCACTTCGCCCGGAAGCTGAACGAGAACGGGTTCATCGAGGAGCGCGCGATCCGGCAGGTGTACTCGCCCGCCGACGGCCGCTTCCTCCCGGACCGCTACGTCGAGGGCACCTGCCCCCACTGCGGCTACGACAAGGCCCGCGGCGACCAGTGCGAGAACTGCACGCGCGTCCTGGACCCGACGGACCTGATCAACCCGCGCTCGGCGATCTCCGGCTCCACCGACCTGGAGATCCGCGAGACGAAGCACCTCTTCCTGCTCCAGTCGAAGCTGCAGCACGAGGTCGAGGCGTGGATCGACGAGGTCGCCGGCGAGTGGCCGCACCTGGCCTCCTCCATCGCCCGCAAGTGGCTGACCGAGGGCCTCAACGACCGCGCGATCACCCGTGACCTGGACTGGGGCGTCCCCGTCCCTGCCGACACCTGGCCGGAGCTGGCCGCCGAGGGCAAGGTCTTCTACGTCTGGTTCGACGCCCCGATCGAGTACATCGGCTCGACGAAGGAGTGGGCCGACCAGGACCCGGAGAACCGGAACTGGAAGTCCTGGTGGTACGAGCCGGAGGGCGCCGCCGACGTCCGGTACACGGAGTTCATGGCGAAGGACAACGTGCCCTTCCACAGCGTCATGTTCCCGGCCACCGAGATGGGTGTCCGTGAGCCGTGGAAGAAGGTCGACTACCTGAAGTCCTTCAACTGGCTGACGTACTACGGCGGCAAGTTCTCCACGTCGCAGAAGCGCGGCGTCTTCACCGACCAGGCGCTCGACATCCTCCCGGCCGACTACTGGCGCTACTTCCTGATCGCCAACGCCCCGGAGTCCGACGACTCGTCGTTCACCTGGGAGCACTTCACGGCCACGGTCAACAAGGACCTGGCCGACACCCTCGGCAACTTCGTCAACCGCGTCCTGTCGTTCTCCAAGAAGCGCTTCGGCGAGGAGGTCCCGGCAGGCGGCGCGCCCGGCGAGGCCGAGGCGAACCTGGGCGCGGAGATCTCCCGGCTGCTCGCCGAGTACGAGGAGCAGATGGAGGCCCTCCAGTTCCGCAAGGCCGCGGCGGCGCTGCGCGCCCTGTGGTCGGCGGGCAACTCCTACCTGGAGGAGAAGGCCCCCTGGCTGGAGATCAAGACCGACAAGGACGGCGCGGCCCTCACCCTCCGCACGGCGATGAACCTCATCCACCTCTACTCGGTGGTCTCCGAGCCGTTCATCCCGTCCTCCGCCGCCGCGATGCGCGCCGCGTTCGCCCTCCCCGGCGACGAGGCCCGAACGTGGATCTCCGCCGAGGAGGCGACGGCGCTGACGACGGTCCCCGCCGGCACCCCCTTCACCGTCCCGCCGGTCCTCTTCGCCAAGATCACCGACGAGGACCTGGAGTCCTACAAGGAGCGCTTCGGCGGCGAGCCGGCCGCGTAACACCCCCGCAGCGCGGAAGGGCCCGGAACCAGCTGGTTCCGGGCCCTTCCTTCGTGCGGTGCGTGTCCGCGCGGTGCGTTACTTCTTCTCGACCGGCTTGCGGAGCTGGATGTTCAGCTCGCGCAGGCGGGCCTCGTCCAGCTCGGTCGGGGCGCCCATGAGGAGGTCCTGCGCGTTGCCGTTGAGCGGGAAGGCGATCGTCTCGCGGATGTTCGGCTCGTCGGCGAGGAGCATCACGATGCGGTCGACACCCGGGGCGATGCCGCCGTGCGGCGGGGCGCCGTACTCGAACGCGCGGAGCATGCCGGCGAACTCGCTCTGCACGGTCTCCTTGGAGTAACCGGCGATCTCGAACGCCTTGAACATGATCTCGGGCTCGTGGTTACGGATCGCGCCGGAGGACAGCTCGATGCCGTTGCACACGATGTCGTACTGCCAGCCGAGGATGTCCAGCGGGTCCTGGGTCTCCAGGGCCTCGAGGCCGCCCTGCGGCATGGAGAACGGGTTGTGCGAGAAGTCGATCTTCCCGGTCTCCTCGTCCTTCTCGTACATCGGGAAGTCGACGATCCACGCGAAGCGGAAGACGCCCTCCTCGAAGTGGCCGGCGCGCTTGGCGGCCTCGACGCGGACCGCGCCCATGATCTTGGAGACCTCGTCGAACTCGCCCGCGCCGAAGAACACGGCGTGACCGTGGACCAGGCCGAGGCGCTCGGTGAGGACCTTCGCGTTCTCCTCCGTGAGGAACTTCGCGATCGGGCCCTGGAAGGAGCCGTCCTCGCCGACGCGGATCCAGGCGAGGCCCTTCGCACCGTGCTCGACCGCGTAGTCACCCAGGCCGTCGAAGAACTTGCGGGACTGCGAGGCGGTGTCCGGCACCGGCAGCGCGCGCACGTGCTTGCCGGCGAACGCCTTGAACTCCGAGCCCTCGAACACGTCGGAGATGTCGACCAGCTCGAGCTTGGCGCGCAGGTCCGGCTTGTCGTTGCCGTACTTCAGCATCGACTCGCGGAACGGGATGCGCGGGAACGGCGAGGTGACCTCACGGCCGCCGCCGAACTCGGTGAACAGCTCCGTCATGAGCTTCTCGATGGGCTGGAAGACGTCTTCCTGCTCCACGAAGCTCATCTCGACGTCGAGCTGGTAGAACTCGCCCGGCGAGCGGTCCGCGCGCGCGTCCTCGTCGCGGAAGCAGGGCGCGATCTGGAAGTAGCGGTCGAAGCCCGAGATCATCAGCAGCTGCTTGAACTGCTGCGGGGCCTGCGGCAGCGCGTAGAACTTGCCCGGGTTCAGACGGGAGGGGACGACGAAGTCGCGGGCGCCCTCGGGGGAGGTCGCGGCGAGGATCGGCGTCGCCATCTCGTTGAAGCCGAGGGCGACCATCTTCGAGCGGATCGAGGCGATCACGGCCGAGCGCAGCATGATGTTCTTGTGCATGCGCTCGCGGCGCAGGTCGAGGAAGCGGTACTCCAGGCGCCGCTCCTCGTTCACGCCGTCGTCCGCGTTGATCGTGAACGGGATCTGCTGGGCCGCGCCGAGCACCTCGACCTCGGTGGCCTCGATCTCGATCTCGCCCGTCGACAGCTCCGCGTTCACGTTGTCGGCGCCGCGGGAGACGACCTTGCCGTCGACGCGGACGACCGTCTCCTTGGTGAGCTTGTCGAGGACCTCGGCGGCCTTCGTGCCCGGACGGGCGACGAGCTGCGTGATGCCGTAGTGGTCGCGCAGATCGATGAAGAGGATGCCGCCCAGGTCTCGGCGATTGTGCAGCCAGCCGCTCAGCCGGACGTCGCTGCCGACGTCAGAGGCGCGGAGCTCGCCGCAGGTGTGGGACCTGTACCGATGCATCGTCGTTCATCCAGCCTTTGCGATTCGGGATCTCCCGGGGTCACGACCCGGATCTCCCAAGGGTACCGGCCGCGTCATGATCGCTTTCCGAATACTCCCGCCGTGCCCGTGGCGCCCGTCCGCGGGGCCACTCTCGGTGGCAGTGTGCGATCTCCTCTTCTTACAGTGGGGCCATGAGCACTGGTGAGCCCCTCCCGCCGGTGGAGGACGTCCTCGCCGCTCTCGCGACCGGCCTGTGGCGGTGGGACAACCGGGCCGGCCTCGTCACGTTCGACGCGGAGGCCGCCCGGCTCATCGGAGTGCCCTCGCCCGACGGCAAGCCCGTCACCCTCACGGAGGCCGGTGCGCGCGCCTGTTTCCACCCGGTGGACTGGAACGAGATCGACGGCGTCGTCCGCCTCGCCGTCGCCGAGGGCACGCTCGCCGAGGCCCGGCTGCGGATCATGGACGAGCATGGCCACGTCATCCGTACGGTGCGCAGCCGCTCCCGCCCCGTCGTCCACGGCGACGACTCCGGCTCCTACGAGCTGATCGGCACCCTCCAGGAGGTCTCCGACCAGAGCCCCGGCGCGGCCTCCCGCACGCCCGTCACCGGCGACTGGCGCCGCTCCCGCGAGGCGTTCCTCCTCGACGCGGGCCGCGCCCTCGCCGAGGCCGGTTCCACGGCGGAGGTGCTGCGGGTCGCCGCCGGACTGTCGATGCCCGGGTTCTCGCCCAGCGGCCTGGCCGTCTTCGGCGTCGCGGGCGAGCGGCTCACCGTCATCGGCCACCACGGGCAGCAGGCCGGCGACGAGGGCCCCTTCACCGACATGGATCTGGCGACGGACTACCCGGCCGCCGAGGTCGTACGCTCCGGCCGCGCCGTCTACCTGTCCTCGCCCGAGGACTACCGCGACCGCTACCCGGCGGCCTGGCCCCTCGCCGCACCCTTCCAGCGGCAGTCCTGGGCGTTCCTGCCGCTCGTCGTGGCGGGCCGCACGATCGGCGCGTGGATGGCCGGCTTCGCCTACCCGGTGTCGTTCACCCCCGACGAGCGCTCCGTCCTCACCACCGTCGCCCGGATGCTGGCGCAGGCCCTGTCCCGGGCCGGGGTCGCCGAGTCCGAGCGGGAGCTCACCGACGGCCTGCAGAAGTCGATGCTGCCGACGCTCGGCCCCGAGATCCCCGGCATGAGCATCACCGCCCGCTACGTCCCCACCGGCGGCGGCCTCCAGGTCGGTGGCGACTGGTACGACATGATCCCGCTGCCCGGCGACCGCATCGCCCTCGTCATCGGCGACGTGCAGGGCCACGACGTGCGCGCGGCCGGCCTGATGGGCCAGCTCCGCGTCGCCCTGCGGGCCTACGCCGCCGAGGGGCACCACGCCGACGCCGTCCTCTCCCGCGCCTCCCGCTTCCTGTCCGGGGTCGGGGACGCGGCCCGCTCGGCAAACGAGGACCCGCGCTTCGCCACCTGCCTCTACATCGAGGCCGACCCCGCGACCGGCGTCCTCGAGATCGCCCGCGCGGGCCACCCCGAACCGGCGGTCCGCACCGCCGACGGCACGGTCCTGATCCGGCCCACCGCGGGCGGCCTGCCCCTCGGCATCGACCCGGACGCCGACTACCCCACCTCCCGGCTCGTCCTGGAACCCGGCGAGACGCTGCTGATCTGCACCGACGGGCTGATAGAAACCGGCGGCCACGACCTGGACACCGGCTGGTCCCGGGTCCGCGAGGCGCTGGAGTCGGGCCCCGCCGAACACCTCGAGGAGCTGGCCGACACCCTCGTCCAGGCCGTGCTCGGCCCCGCCTCGCACTACACGACGGGCCCCCTCGCCGACCGCCGCGAGGACGACATCGCGCTCCTCCTGCTGCGCCGCACCGCCGCGGTGACCCTGCCGGTACCGGTCCGGCGCACCGCCATGACCATCGCCCAGGCCGAGCCGGAGCGGATCTCCGCCGCCCGCCAGCAGCTGCGCGAGCTGCTGCACGACTGGGCCGACGAGGACCAGGTCGACTCGGCGGTCCTGATGGTCTCCGAGATGGTCACGAACGTCCTGGTCCACACCGACGGCGACGCCCTGCTGGTCGCCGCCGTCAGCGGCGGCACCGCGGGCGGCCCGCGCCGCCTGCGCGTCGAGGTCGCCGACAGCTCCGACGACCTCCCCCACAAGCGCCGCCCCGGCGAACTGGCCTCCTCCGGCCGCGGCCTCGTCCTGATGGAACTCCTCGCCTCCCGCTGGGGCGTCGACCCCCGAGGCGAAGGCAAATGCATCTGGTTCGAACTCTACGAACCAGACCCGACCGCGCCTTGACCCTCAACACCAAGGCCTCTGCCGGGGGCCGGGAACTGCGCGACCGGCCACGACGGCGCCGCAGCCGGCGATGACGCTGAAGCCCTACGGCGACGAGCCGGATCAGCCGGCCCCCAGGCCGCGATCAGACCCCTGTTTCACGTGAAACGGTCACGCCACCCGACCCGTACCGCCCCCGCAACTCGCTCAGAATGCCGAACGCCGCCGCGGTGAGGGGCACCGCCAGGAGCATGCCGAGGATGCCGGCGACCGAGGCACCCGAGGTGATGGCGAGCAGAACGACCGCAGGATGCATCTGCACCGTGCGGGACTGGATCATCGGCTGGAGGACATGCCCCTCCAGGACCTGCACGGCGAGGACGACGCCGAGGGCCCAGAGCGCGATGACGAATCCACGGTCGGCGAGGGCGACGAGGATGGCGACGGCGCCGGAGATGAACGCGCCGAGATAGGGGATGTAGGCCCCGACGAAGACGAGCGCCGCGAGGCCGACCGCACCGGGCACCTGAAGGATCAGCAGCCCGATGCCGATGCAGAACGCGTCGATGAGCGCGATGAGGGTCGTCCCGCGCATGAAGCCGGAGACCGCGGCGAAGGCGCGCCGCGCGATGGCCTCCAGGGTCTCGCCGGCGGAGCCGGGCGCGGCCTGGCGCAGGGCGACGCGGAAGCGCCCGGCGTCGCGCAGGAAGAAGAAGCAGAGCAGCAGGGCGAGCACGGCCATGGCGGCGATCTCCCCGGCCACGCTGAGCCCGCTGATCACTCCGGACGCGGCGGAACCCCCGTACTTCTTGATGAGGTCCTGCGCGTTGTCGGCGAGATGGTCGAGGTCGAGCGCGCCGGTGCCGAACTTGTCGGAGAGGTCGCGGGCGGCCTGTTTCACGGAGGCGATGATCTGGTCGCCGGTGTCGATGAGCGCGGCGACGACGATGTATCCGGCGCCGCCGACCACGACGAGGATCAGCGCGCAGGTGAGCCCCGCCGCGAGCGACTGCTGCACCTTGGCCTTGCGCAGGGCGAGGTAGACGGGCCGCAGCAGGGCGGTGCCGAGCAGGGCGAGCAGCACGGGCACGACGGCGGTGCGCAGCTCGACGCAGAGCCAGATCCCGACCCAGGCGACCCCGGTGACGAGCAGCGCCACCGCGCACCAGGCGGCGACGCGGCGGGCGGAACGGGGCAGTAGTTCGGTGTCCGGCTTCACCCGACCAGTTGAACACGGCCGGGTGCCGGGCCACGCGCCGGGCGGGGGCGCGCCGGGGGGGGGGAGGGGCGTCAACCCGCGCCCGGGGGCGCGGCCGGGGGGGGGGGGGGCGA
>NZ_JBHYTK010000038.1:18122-56063 GCF_042749255.1 Streptomyces sp. NPDC059524
CTGGGGCGCCCCCAAACCCCCCCCCGAGCACCCCCGCGGGGGGGCGGGGCCCGGCGCGGGGGGGGGCGCCGCTTGTACCCACGCAAAACTCCCCGGCCCCCCGGGGCCCGGTCAGGTGTGGGGCAGACGCTCGGCGGTGGGGATGACGCCCAGGCGGCCGGCCTGGAAGTCGTCGAAGGCCTGCTGGAGTTCGGCCTTGGTGTTCATCACGAAGGGGCCGTAGTGGGCCATGGGCTCACGGATCGGCTGTCCGCCGAGGATGACCACCTCGAGGTCCGGGGTGTTCGAGTCCTGGGACTCGTCGGCCCGCACGGTCAGCGAGCCGCCCGCGCCGAAGACGGCGGTCTGGCCCATGTGGACCGGTCGCCGGTCGGCGCCGACGGTGCCGCGGCCGGCGAGCACGTAGACGAGGCCGTTGTAGTCCTCGCGCCACGGCAGAGTGGCCTCGGCGCCGGGGCGGACGGTGGCGTGCACCATCGTGATCGGCGTGTGCGTGATGCCCGGACCCTCGTGGCCGTCGAGCTCACCGGCGATGACGCGGAGCAGCGCGCCGCCGTCGGCGGTGGTGAGGAGCTTGACCTGGCCGCCGCGGATGTCCTGGTAGCGCGGGTCCTTCATCTTGTCCTTGGCGGGCAGGTTCACCCACAGCTGGAGGCCGTGGAAGAGGCCGCCGGACATGACGAGGGACTCCGGCGGCGCCTCGATGTGCAGCAGGCCGGAGCCCGCCGTCATCCACTGGGTGTCGCCGTCGGTGATGGTGCCGCCGCCGCCGTGCGAGTCCTGGTGGACGAACGTTCCGTCGATCAGGTACGTCACGGTCTCGAAGCCGCGGTGCGGGTGCCACGGGGTGCCCTTCGGCTCTCCGGGTGCGTACTCCACCTCGCCCATCTGGTCCATCATGATGAACGGGTCGAGGTACTTGTAGTTGATTCCGGCGAACGCGCGGCGCACCGGGAATCCCTCCCCTTCGAAGCCGCCCGGCGCGGTCGTCACGGCGAGCACGGGGCGCGCCGCGGCATCCGCCGGAGCTTCCACTCGGGGCAGGGTCAGCGGGTTCTCGACGGTCACAGCGGGCATTTTGGGGACCTCCTTGGCGTCCTCGTGCCTCAACTTTAGTTGAACGTAGAACTTTCTGCCACCTGGAACACGAAAAGGCCCGGAGGACATTCCCTCCGGGCCTTCGATGCGGCGGATCGCGATCAGCGGGCGTTGCCGTTGTTGAAGTGGTACTCGCCGTTGCCGCCCTGGTTGCCGTTCGCGCCGGGGCCGCGGCCGTCGGTGCCGGGCTCGACGTGGTTGGTCTTGGTGTGGACGATGTCGTCGAGGTTGTACATGGTGTACGTGCCGTCGGCGTCGAAGTACGCCCAGCCCACGAAGTTCGACACGGCCGGGTCGTCGAGGGCGACACGGTCGGCACCGGGGCCGGCATGTCATCCGATCGGCTATTTGTGGGTGCCCTGTTTTGCCGAGTCGCGCGTCGACCGGACGGCCGTGACACACGGGTCCACGGTCCTGACCAGCGCGTTCAGCTCGGGGGATCGAAGACGCAGAACTCGTTGCCCTCCGGGTCGGCAAGGACGATCCAGCGAAAGCCGTGCTCGCTCATCTCCTCAGAGAGCCGCTCGGCGCCGAGTCGTTCGAGACGGTTGGCTTCGGAGATCAGGTCTGCGGTTCCGAAGTCCAGGTCGAGGTGCATGCGGTTCTTCCCCTGCTTGGGTTCGGGGACCTGATGCAGGAGGAGGGTCGGTGCGGGAGCCCGCCCGACCAGGCTCAGATAAGGGGGTCCGTGGAATCCGCGCCGGTAGTCCAGCGGGGCCAGTGCTGCGAGCCAGAAGTTCGCTTGCGCTTCCGTGTCGACACAATCCAGCGTCACGACGATCTGCATGGCGGCACGGTAGGAGCGCTGTTCCGTCTTGGCGATCCATTTTCCGCAGCGCGGGGGCTCCCGGGGGTTGCGGGTGCCGCCCCCCCGAGAGCCTCTGCGCCCAGGCGTCAGAAGGCCAGAGCCGTGCTCCGTGCGAGCTCGGCGTTCATGGTGCAGCCGTTGGCGTACGTGGTCGACCAGTCGATTCGCCGGCCTTCCCAGACTCCGGTCGCGGAGATCGTGACCGGAGCCCATTCCTTGGTGCACAGGGCGTGAGGCGCAGGCTTCGACAGCTCCGCGAACATGCCGTTGACGGCGGCCAGTTCGGCACACGCGTCGGCTGCGGCGGGGTGGGTCCCGGCCGGGCTCGGCGCGCAGGTGAGCGTGACCGAGCGGGTCACCGTGGCGTTCGCGGCATCGGGGCCCGGGCCGACGGCGAGGACGAGATCGCTCGGCGCGTAGAGCCCCTGGGTGGCCACGCTCACGGTGCGGCTGCTGTTCTGCGCGGTCGCGGTCGTGAGTGCCGTGGTCAGGAGGCAGGCGGCGACGGCCGTGACAAAGGCTGCTCGTGCGTGACGCATGGTGGTCCCTCTCTGGCTTCCCCGGGGTTTCCGAGGTCTGCGGAATTGCGCGTGGTGGGCGCAGAGGGGAGTGTTCCGATTGCGGAGAGTACGCACCACTGGTGCGGCCGACTATCGGACAGCTGTGTCCGTTGAGCGGTGAACGAGCGGCAAACGCCTCTGGTGAGGCAGGCGATGTGGGTACGCCGGCGGGTCTGACGCGCCGCCGAGGGACGGTAGTTCACTGCGCAAAGGCCGTCTGACCTGGCCCGGAGGACGTTCCGTTCTCAAGCATGGCGTTCGGCGTTCACGACAGTCGACCGGAAACAGCCCCTGCCCCGCCGCACTGCACCGCCCGAACACAGATCGCTTGGGCAATGGCATATCAACTCGAAACCTGCTCGGGGTTCCCCACGACCTGGGGAACCCCGAGACAGGTCACCGCTGCGGTGGGTTCAACTCGAGTGATTCGACCGGCTGTCGGAAGCCAGGCGCGTGACCGAGCTTGCGCAGGTAGGGGTCGAAGGAGGCGAAGTCACGCACTGGGTCGGGAGAGTTCCACACCGACTGGGCGTGCGCCCGCAGCCGGGGGAGCAGCGTCTGGGTGAGGACGTACTCGGGGGCCCAGCCGTGCGGGTCGTCCCAGATGGGGAAGAACTGCCCGACGCTGTCGCTCTCGGCAGGCACACTGTAGGGGGCGCCCCAGCCGCCGGAGTACACGTACGGGCTGCCGTACGCCGTCCACTGGTCGGTCGGCCACGGCTGGTTGATGGTGTTGTTCTTGTTGTCGGCCGTCAGGGGCGGCCACAGGTCGTGGTACAGGTCGGACGACGAGCCGATGAGGGTGAAGCCCGCGTCGAGATAGGCGTTCGCCGGTGGCGCGTCGTAGATCTCGGCCCAGTAGTCGATCGTGATGTCACGGCTCAGCCGGACGGCGCCGCCGGCCGGGTCGCTGATCATGTCGTTCCACATCCAGGTACCACGATCGTCCTTGGCGAGTTCGCCCGACAGGTAGTTGAACAGCGCCTTGTAGCCGTCCTCCCCGGTGGCCTCCGGCCCGGCGAAGCCGCGGACCCAGGACAGCAGCCGCGGGTTGTCCGCGTCGAAGAACTCGTCACCGCCGACATGTACGTACGGCGCGTCGAACGTCGCCCCGATCTCCCGGACCCACCGCGCCAGACGCTCCCGCACATCGGCACGGGAGTAGTCGTACCCCGTGTTCCCCGGCAGCGCGTACTGCGGATACACCTGAAGGTCGAGACTGCTGTGCCCGGGTACGTCGATCTCCGGGACGATGGTGACGTGGTACCGACGGGCGAACGCGACGAGGTCGGCGATCTCGGCCTTGGTCCACGACCCGCCCGCGGGCAGCCGGTCGACCAGTTCCGGTGCCACCGCGCTCTCGACCCGTAGGCCCTGGTCGTCCTTCACCCGCAGTTGCAGATAGTTCATCTTGGAGTAGGCCAGATCCTTGATCTGGTTCTTCAGCCAGCTGATCGAGTAGTAGCGCCGCCCGGAGTCGACCTGAAGTCCGCGGAAGGCCTGGTCCGTCCAGTCCGTCACCACGCCGCCGGGCAGCCGTCCGGCCGACCGCAGGGCCTGCAGGACGGTCTGAGCGCCGTAGTACGCACCCGTGCCGGACCCACCGGTGACCACGACCGCGTCCTCGTCGATGTCCAGGCGGTAGGCCTGCGACTCCAGGGCGCGCGCCTTGGCAGGAGCGGCGGACAGGTCCACCCCTCCCGTGGTCAGCAGGATTCCCCGCGGTACGGACGCGTGATTGTTCACCACGCGCACCGTGGCCGTCCGGACCAGCTTGGCCTCGACGAACTCCTCGGCGACCCGCTCGGCGTCACCGCGCAGCGCGGCGGCCTGTCCGCGGCGTACGGAGACCGTGAGGTCGGCCTGCGGCCGCCACGACCCGCCCTCGCGACGCGCGAACGACTGCACCGCGGGGACGGTGACCGGGAACCCGTTCGCTCCCGGCGACCGGGTGTCACCTCCGGGCGCGGGCGCCGGGTCTTCCGCCGGGCCGACCTCGCGGATCGTGAAGTCGTCGCAGTAGCCGGGCCCCGAGCCGCTGCCCAGCTCGTTCAGGAAGCAGAACGCGTTCAGCTCTTTCGTGCGCGGCCCCGTCGTGACGGTGCGCTTCACCGTGGTCCAGGCCGCGTCGGTGACGTCGACGTAGTGCGCGGCGCCGCGGTAGTACGCGACGCTCTCGGCGTCGAAGACTCCGACCCGCACCGACGCGCCGCCGGAGGCGCGGACCTTGGCGGTGAACTCGTAGACCGTGTTGGGTTCGACGTGCCGGATCGGCTTGTTCACCATGCCGCGCGACACGCCCGTGCCGCGTACCGGCAGGTTGCCGCCCTTCGGGGTGCGGCTGTCCCCGTCGTACGCGAGTCCGACCTGCGCCGCGTGGCCCGACCCCGAGGCGCCCGGAGCGACGAGGGAGGCGTGGTAGTACTGCCCGCCGTCGAAGGTGCCGGACTCGAATCCCGGGTCGGACATCACCGGCTGGCCGCCCTCGGCGCTCGCCGGCGAACCGCCCAGCGCGGTCAGCAGGCCGGCGCACAGGGCCAGCGCCGCCGCGGTGGCCGACGCGCGCCGTGACACGGTCTCGCGGCGCTTCGTCGACCGGGGACCAGGCTGTCTTCCGGAGTTCTGTGTCATGACGGGTTCACCTCGACCTCGGCGAGCGACAGGGTGGTGGTGGTGGCGAGTTGGATGCGGATATAGCGTCCCGAGGCCCGCACCGGGACCTCGGTCGGCGTGGCGGCTGTGTCCGTGCGGTGGACGGCGGTCACACCGGGCTGGGCGAGCGCCTCGGCGAGCGAGTCGCCGGTGAAGGGGGTGTCGGAGACGAGGACGTAGTAGTCGGTCAGGCGCTCCGAGCAGCAGTCGGTGCGGTTCCACACCGTGACGTCGGAGATGGCTCTCGAGGCGCCGAGGTCGACCTGCCACCAGGGCTCCGCCGAACCGTCCTCGGCGGTGTGGGTGACCGACCCGACGGTGTAGTTGCCGTCGGTGTTGCCGTCGACGGCCCGTGCCGCGACACCGCCCCAGGCGGTGCTCCTCTGCGTGGCCGGCTTGCCGTACGACAGCGAGGTGACCTTCAGGGAGAGGAACGTGCTGCCCAGCGGCTCACCGGTCGACGTGTCGGTCATCGTGACCTCGACGGTGCGCAGGCCGGGCTTGGCGGAGTCGCCCGCGGCGACCGTCACCTCGGTGGCCGCCCGGCCACCGGCGTCGACGCTCAGCCGGCCCGAGGACGGTGTCACGGTGATGCCGTCGGACGCGTCGGCGGTGAAGGCGACCTCGGCCCGGGAGCCGGTGAGATTGGCGGCGCCCACGCTCGCCTTGAGGTTTCCGCCCGGTGCGAGGAGCGCCGGACTGGCATCGGGCAGCGAGGAGTACGGCCGCACCCCGGCGTCCGTCGTGCCGTGCCGCGGCGGCTGAGCGTCGCTTCCCCGGCCCCAGTCGGTGCTCGACGGGTCGGAGGTCAGAGCGAACCGGACGGTACCCGCGTTCAGCAGATCACCGTGCTTGATCCACGACTTCGTCCAGGCCCGGTCGCCGACCCGCACGGATGACACGTACTGCAGCTTCGAGCGGTCCGCACCCGGCGTGACGATGTCGACGGGCCGGCCGCCGTCCGGCTGGATCCGCACCCGGTCGAACATCGGCGCGCTGAGCACGTACTCGGCGGAGCCCGGCATCACCTCGTAGAAGCCGATCATCGACCAGACCGACCAGGACGAGAGAGTGCCGAGGTCGTCGTTGCCGGGCATGCCGTAGGCGTCGTCCGTGAACAGCGGCTGCGCGGCGCGCAGCACCGCCGAGGTCTTCCACGGCTGATCCGTCCACGCGTACATCCAGGGCGCGTGCAGATCGGGCTCGTTGTTCGGGTTGAACGCGAAGTTGTTGTGGTAGTCGTACGCCCCGACGACCCACGACTTCTTCGCCACCCCGGTGTGGTCGCGCAGCAGTTCCGGCATGTCGAAGAAGGTGTCGAGACGCTGCTGCGCCTTGGCCTTTCCGCCCATCAGCGCGAACAGGCCCGGAGCGTCCTGCTGCGCCAGCCACTGGTACTGCCACGCGGTGCCCTCGTGGAAGCCGGTGCTCTGCGTCGGGTCGGAGCTCCCGGCCCAGGTGCCCTGAGGTGTGCGGGCGCGCGGGAAGCCGTCGAAGCCCTTCGAACTCACGCCGAAGTCCCACTCGTCGGCGAAGTTCCCGCACCGTGCCCGCAGCGTCTTCTCCTTCGCCGTCTCACCGAGACCGCCGGCCATGCCGGCGAGACCGCAGTCGGCCAGCGCGTACTCCAGCGTCGCGGACCCGGCCTGACGGGAGTCGCCCCAGGTGTAGCCGCCCTTGTCCTGGTAGCCGATCCAGCCGTTGTGCGTGTACGTCGGGTTGCCGTCGCGGCCGCGGAACACCGACTGGTCCGACGGCACCTGGGTGACGTTCTTCCACAGCGCGTCGAACAGGGCGCGCGCGGTGGGCTTGTCGAGCAGTCCGCGGGCGTACAGGGAGGTGATGAACGGCGTCGGGCCCTCGCCGCTCATCACGTTGGTCTCGCTCGATGCGAGCGCCCAGCGTGGCAGCCAGCCGCCGTCCTGGTAGACGTGCAGCAGCGACTTCGCGATGTCGGTGGCGCGGCGCGGTTCGAGGAGCGCGACGAGCTGGTTCTGCGTCCGGTACGTGTCCCACAGCGAGAGCATCTGGTAGTACGGCCGGTCGCTGCGGTGCACCTTCTTGTCGAAGCCCATGTAACGCCCGTCGACGTCGGAACCGACCGACGGATGAAGCGTCGCGCGGTACAGCGAGGAGTAGAAGGTGCGCCGGTCGGCTTCGCTGCCGCCGGCCACCTGCAGCCGGTCGAGCTGGCGCGCCCAGGTCCGGTGGGCGGCCGCCCTCACCGAGTCGAAGGTCTGATCCGCGCTCTCCGTACGGCGGTTGAGCCGGGCGCCGTCGACCGAGGTGTAGGAGATGCCGACGGCCGCACCCACCTGGCCGCCGCCGCTGAATCCGACCATCGCGCCGCCGTCGGCCCGCGAACCGTCCGACGGCGTTCCGCTGATGGCGGCCGACCGCCGGCCGGAGGCGACGTCATCTCCGTCGGCCCAGGTGCCGAAGGTGTCGAAGGCCCGGTCGAACTTGGCGCTGAAGAAGACCTTGTACCGCTCCTTGCCCGTCTCCCAGCAGAAGTTGCCGCCGGTGATCCAGCCCTCGACCGTGTCGTCGCCGACGACGTCCACGTGACCGGCGTACGTGTAGCCGTTGCTGGAGCCGACGTTGACCACCACGGTCCGCCGGTCGGCGTTCGCCGGGAAGGTGTAGCGCTGCCACCCGGTCCGCGCGGTCGCCGTCAGTTCGGCGCTCACTCCGTTGTCCAGGCCGACCTTGTAGTAGCCGGGCTCGGCCTTCTCGTCGGCGTGGCTGAAGCCGGCCGCCTGCTGTTCGGGCCGCGTCCCGGGGAACGCGCCGGGCACCGGCATCAGACGGATGTTCCCGTTGGTCTGGCAGCCGACGCCGGACAGATGCGTCTGGCTGAATCCGAGGATCTCCGAGTCCGCGTAGTCGTACGAGGCATAGGAGTTGAGCCGGGTGTCGGGGCTGTTCTGCACCATTCCGAAGGGCAGCGCCGCCCCGGGGAACGTCGTGCCCGACCCGTTGTTCCCGATCGAGGTGTTCACATAGGCCGTCGGATCCTCGGGGAACGACGGTCCCGCCGTGGGGGACGCGGCCGTGGACGTGGCCGGTGTCCCGCTGATCAGGACGGCCGCGGAGGCCAGGACGGACAGGATTCGGACCAGGCGGACTGGTCTCGGCAATCGCATGGACTCTCCCTGGGAGATCGAATGCTGACTGGGTGCGACATCGTTGTCACACCTATGTGTCCCCTTACTCCTCGGGCCGGTCGAGCGGACGGTCGGAGGCGGGGACGATCCGGGCGGTGAGGTCCGGGTCGGGCATTCGCGGGTCGAAGGGGAACATCGGCCGGCGGATGCGGTGGTGACCGAGTCGTGTGAGGTGCTGGTCGACGCCGCCCGGGGTGAGTGCCATCTTCCAGTCGGCGGCCATGGCGAAGAGTTCCGGTTCCAGATAGCCGATCTTGACGATGACGACATCGGCCGTGCGCGGGTTCAACGCGAGGTCGGTGAAGTCGTGTTCGTGGTGGTACGGCTTGCGCAGCCGGGTCAGGATCACGTACACGCTGCCGATCCGCAGCACCACCTCCGTCCGCGCGTCCCGGTCGCCGTGCCGTACCGCGTGCACCACGCCGGTCATGGTGAGGGGCCCGGCGTGCCGGTCGTCGACCTCGGCGCCCGCGGTGACGGTGACCGTCGCTCCGACCCCTGCCCGCACGGCCGCATCGACCGCGGCCGGGCCCGGCAGTGCGGCGTACAGCACGGTCGGTCCGGACGGATCCTGGAACTCGGGGCGGGCCAGTACGCGTGCGAGGCTCCAGGTGACGTCGCCGGCGCCGCCCGCCGTCGGGTTGTCGCCGGTGTCGCTGACGAAGTACGGCCGCGCCGTGGAGGCGAGTGCCTCGTCGAGACACGCGTCGAGGGTGCCCGTCGGGGCGACGAAGGCGAAGTCGTGCCGCGCGTCCCAGAGGCCGCGCGCCAGCCGCTCGGCGCCTGCCGTGACGGCGGTTTCGTCGGAGCCGGTGACGACCACGGCCGCGCGGTTGCGCGGCTCGTCCGCCCACGCGTAGCCGACCCAGACCGCGGCGTCCGTCACTCCCTCGGCCGCCTCCACCTCGTCGACGGCCGCGTACACGCTCCGGGCGGGCTCGACCCGGGTCGAGGTCTGCTCGCCGGCCAGCAACACCGGCACCGGGATCCACGCCTTCACCGGACGCGGTCCGCCGCCCGCCAGATGGTCGACGAGGTTGCGGGCGGCGCGCTCCTCGGTCTCCATCGTGTCCTCGTGCGGAGCCGTGCGACAGCAGGTGATCAGGTCGGTCAGGTGGACCAGAGCGCGCGAGACGTTGCCGTGCAGGTCCATGGAGGTGGACACGACGACGTCGGGGCCCACGGTCTCGCGGATGCGGGCCAGCAGGTGCGCTTCGGCGTCGTCCAGCCCCTCTACGGTCATCGCACCGTGGATGTCGAACCAGAGGCCGTCGACCGGCCCCAACTCCTTGAGACGCTCGATGAGTTCGCCGGACAGGGCGGCATACGCGGATGCCGTCACCGTTCCGCCGGGCAGGGCCTTGCCGACCAGGACACCACGCCAGTCGGCGGCGGAGCGCAGGGGTTGCCCGTGCGCCAGGAACGGACAGCGGGCGAGGACGTCGGTGCCGCGCTGCGGGTGGAAGGCGGGGGCCTCGGTCCGGGCCGGGGAGAACGTGGACGACTCGATGCCCAGACCGGCGACGGCGATCACGGGAAGGGGTGTCGGCATGGCTCCTCCGTGAGCTGACAGGGGTGGTCGCCGGGGCCTACGGGGTGGCATCGGAGGCGGCCTGGTCGCGGGTGTGCGTGCGGTAGAGGTCGAGTTCGCCGTCGAGTTCGAGGGCCAGCACGGTGCACAGCGGGTCGAGGTGGTCGTCGGTGAGGTGGATGTACTCCCATCCGGGCACCTCGTCGAGGCCGCCGACGCGCTCGTGCCGTACCTCCGTGTCCGCGCCGAGCACCCGCACCGAGGTCACCGCGTTGCGTACACCGCGCAGGACCACGAATTCGCTGGGGCGGTCGAAGACGAAGAGATACAGCGTCCTGCGGTCGGCGGAGAGCGTCGAGGGGCCGTAGAAGTGGCCGTGCGGCATCCCCCGGTCCGTCCCGTACACGGCGGGGGAGTGCCGGCCGATCCACTCTCCCAGGGCCTCCAGACGGGCGACCTGCTCCGGGAGAATGGTGCCGTCGGCCTGCGGACCCACGTCGAGGAGCAGGTTGCCGCCACCGCCGATGGTCTCCGCGAAGATGCGGACCAGTTGCCGCGGCGACTTGTGGTGGGTGTCCTGGGGTTGATGGCCCCAGGAGTCGTTGATGGTCAGGCACAGCTCCCACGGGCCGATGGGCGGCTCGATGGGCACGCCCTGTTCGGGCGTCGCGTAGTCGCCGTGTCCGGTCAGTCTGCCGTTGACGACGGTGTGCGGTGAGCGGGTACGGATCTCCGTGGCCAGCGCTTCCATGCCCCATTGTTCGGGGGTTCGCTCCCACTCGCCGTCGAACCACAGGAGGTCGGGCCGGAAGCGTTCCAGGAGCTCGCGGACCTGGGTCCGGTGGAAGTCCAGGAAGTTCCCCCAGCGGGCCGGGTCCTCTTCGCCGGGTGCGGGCACCGAGTAGGGGTTGCCGCGCTCCAGGGGGTCCTGGTCGGGCTTGCGCACCGTGGCGTAGTCCGGGTGGGACCAGTCCAGGTGGGAGTAGTAGAGGCCGGCCTTCACCTCGCGTCGGCGCAGCGCCGCGACGTACTCGGCGACGAGGTCACGTCCGGCGGGGGTGCGCTTGACCACCGACAGGTCGTTCGCACCGGTGTCCCACAGCGCGACCCCGTCGTGGTGCTTGGCGGTGAGCACGGCGTAACGGGCGCCCGCGCGGACGAAGAGGTCCGCCCACGCGTCGGGGTCGAAACGGTCGGCGGTGAACCGGTCGAGCTGTGTCATGTACCGGTCGTACGGAACCCGGCCGTCGAAGAACGACCAGGACTCGGCGACGCCGTCCACGCTGTAGATGCCCCAGTGGATGAAGATGCCGAGCTTGGCCTCGGTGAACCAGCGTTGTGAAGTCATCGTGACAGCTCCGTCGGTGGGTCGGTGAATCGCTCGGTGCTCCGCGTCATGCGACGCAGCCTTCGATGGCGAGCACGGCCGCGGCCGCTCCCCGCAGCTCCTCCGGCACGATCACCGTGCCGTCCGGGTCCGTGGCCGCTCTTTGACGGCCGGCCGCGGTGAGCCAGCTCGCGGGGCGGCCGGCGGCGAGCTCGGCGACATCACGGGCCGGTGCCAGCCGTCCCCGGTCCGGCGCCAGGTCCGTCACGAACAGGGTCTTCTCCCGCGTGGTGTAGCGCACGGGATGACCGGCCGGGTCGGTGTGGCGGATCCAGGGCCGGGTGCCGTAGACGGCTTCGCCGTTGACCCGTAGCCACTGTCCAAGGCGGCGCAGCCGTGAGACCTGGCTCTCCGGCAGCGAGCCGTCGGCCCGCGGGCCCACATTGAGCAGCAGGTTGCCGTTCTTGGCCACGGTGTCGACGAGCAGCCGGATCAGCTCGGCGGCGCTGAGGAGATGCCGGTCGTCCTCGGCCGCGTTGTGGCCGAAGGACTGCCCGAGTCCCCGGCACGCCTCCCACACCGGCTCGGACGGTTCCTGTTCGGTCAGGTACTCGCGTGTGCGCACGCCGTGGTACGGCACGCCCCAGCGGTCGTTGACCAATCCGTCGGGCACCTGCTCGAGGTAGCGGGCGAACAGCGCGGCCAGGTCCCGGTCGCCGCTGCCCTTTCCGTCGTCCGGCCAGTCGATGTCGTTCCAGAGGTAGTCGGGCCGGAACCGCCGAACCAGTTCGTCGAGCTGCGCGTGTGCGTAGTCGGCGAAGGACCTGTCGTTGCGGCGCAGTTCGAACAGGTCCGTCAGCGAGCGGATCGGCGGCAACGTGCTCACGTGCCAGTCGAGGGCGCCGGAGAAGTACAGGCCGAGGCGCAGATCGTGGCGGCGTGCGGCGCCGCTCAGCTCGGCCAGCAGGTCGCGGCGGGGCCCGCGGCGTGCCGCGCTGAACGGGGTGGTGTCCGAGTCCCAGAGGCAGAAGCCGTCGTGGTGCTTGGCCGTGGGCACGACGTAGCGTGCGCCGCATTCGGCGAACAGGGACATCCACGCGTCGGCGTCGAAGCGCTCGGCCGTCCACAGGTCGGCCAGGTCCTCGTACGAGGTGCCCACGCCGTACGTCTCCTCGTGGAAGCGCCGGGTGGGCGATCCGGCGATGCGCACGGTGTTGGCGTACCACTCGGCGTAGGGATGGTGGGCGTACTCCAGCTCGACGGGGGTGTGGACGCCGGGGTCGCGGGGCGTGCCCCAGGCGGGCACCGAGTAGATGCCCCAGTGGACGAAGATGCCGAACTTGGCGTCGGTGTACCAGCGCGGCAGGGAGGCGGACGGGTAGGCGGGGGTCTGTGCACCGAGGTCGGGACCGGTGCGTCGGTCGAAGCGCAGCAGGGGATCCTCCTATGAGGCCACGGTGAAACACGTCCAGTCGGTCTGGCCGGGTCAGCGGCCGGCCAGGCCGGTGGCGGCGATGCCTTTCACCAGGTGCTTCTGCAGAGCGATGAGCAGGAGCAGGGTCGGGACGAGGGAGATGACGGAGGCGGCCATCACCAGATGCCACTGGTTGCCGTTCTGTCCGAAGAACAGCTCCAGGCCGAGCGGCACGGTGCCGAGTGCGCTGACGTCGTTGACGATGATGAGCGGCCACAGGAAGCTGTTCCAGTAGCCGATGAAGGTGAAGACCGCGAGGACGCTGAGTGCGGGGCGGGCGATCGGCAGCATGACGGAGCGGAAGGTGCGCAGGGGCGAGCAGCCGTCGAGGGTGGCGGCCTCCTGCAGCTCGTACGGGATCCCGCGGAAGAACTGCCGCAGCAGGAACGTGCCGAACGCGGTGAAGGCCCAGGGGAAGATGAGCGCCTGGTAGCTGTTCACCCAGCCGAACTCCTGCATGAGGATGAACATCGGGACCACCAGCACCTCCTGCGGCACCATCAGGGTCGCGAGAAAGACCAGGAAGAGGCCGTCCCTGCCGCGCCACTTCAGCCGGGCGAAGGCGTAGGCGCCCAGGGAGGAGGCGGTGAGGACGACGAGCGTGCCGATGACGGCCACCAGGAGACCGTTGAGGATGAACCGCTGGAACGGAAGGTAGTCGAAGACGTCGGCGAAGTTCTGCCAGCGCAGGTGGGAGCCGGTGAGCGCGGTCGGGTCGGCGAAGGTCTCGCCCGGCGGTTTGAGCGCGGTGGCCACGGCGTAGACGACGGGTGCGAGGAACAGCAGGGTGACCGCTGCGAGCAGCACATGGGAGACCACACTGCGCGGGGTCCAGCGGATCTTGTCAGTGCTCATAGTGCACCCACCGCTTCTGGCCGAGGAACTGCACGGCGGTGATCAGCAGGATGACGGCGAAGAGGAGCCACGCGCCGGCGGCGGCCACACCGAGGTCGCGCGAGACGAAGCCGTTCTCGTAGACGTTCTGCACCATCGTCACCGTCGAGTCTCCCGGTCCTCCCCGGGTGAGGATGTAGGTCTGGGTGAACACCTGCATCGACGTGATCATGGTCATGGTGGTGACGAAGAAGACCGCGGGTGACATGAGCGGCAGCTGGACGCGAAGGAACTTCGTCAGACCCCGAGCCCCGTCGATCTCGGCGGCCTCGAGCACGGAGCGCGGCAGTTGGTCGATGGCGGCCGAGAACACGACGAGGTTGTAGCCGATGCCCTGCCACACGCTCATGACGACGACGGAGATCATCGCCGTGCCGGAGTCGGCGAGGAAGTTCGGTGCGGTGATGCCGAACCAGCTGTCGAGGTAGTGGGCGATGACGCCCTGGGGCTGGTAGAGCATCTTCCAGATCACTGCGTTGACCACCATCGGTGTGATCGCGGGAATGAAGAAGAGCACTCGGAACAGCTGCTGCCAGCGGCTGTTGGAGATCCAGAACGCCAGGGCCAGGGAGAGCACGACGTTGAGCGGCAGGAACAGTGCGGTGAAGACGAAGGTGTTGCGCACGGAGACGAGGAAGCCGGGGTCCTCGAGGAGCAGATAGCGGAAGTTGCCGAGCCCGAGGAAGGACCGCTCGCCGAAGATGGGCCAGTGGTACAGGCTCATCACGACGGCCATCGCCACCGGGAACAAGGTGAAGACGGTCAGTCCGACGACCCCGGGGGACAGGAAGCCGTAGGCGTACCAGCGTTCCCGGCGACGGGGACCGCCGCGGCGGCCCCCGTCCCGGACCCGGCTCGGCCGGGCGGCGGAGCCGGGCGCGGGCCGGGTGCGCTGCTCGATCGGTGGTGTCGCCACGGGTCAGCGGCCCGCCTTCTTCTGAATGGCCGTCAGCGCGGACTCGGCCGACGTCGACCCTGTGTAGGCCTCGAGCAGGTACTGGCTGAACAGAGTGTTGACCTCGTCCCAGTTCTGGGTTCCGACGAACGGCTCGCCGCCGGCGAGTCCGTCGCGGACGGCGCTCATCCCGGCCTTGACCGTCTCGGTCTGCCCGCCGGTCTGCTGGGTGAGGAACTTCTCGTACGCGGGCTGCGCCGCGGTGCGGGCGGGGAAGACGCGGCCCTGCCCGGCGAGGTAGTTCTGCGCTTCGGGACCGGTGAGCACGGAGAGCGCCTCGACCGCTTCCCTTTTGTAGGCGCAGGTCTTGGAGACGCCGAATCCGGAGTTGGCGACGTAGGTCTTCGAACCGTCGGGACCGGCCGGGATCGGCGCCACGCCGACCTTGAACTTCGCCTGGCTGGAGGTGGATCCGAGATTCCACGTGCCGTCGACGGCCATCATCGCGTTGCCGTTGACGAACTGGGTCTCGGCCCAGCCGCCGTCGCTGGAGCTGGCCGGGACGCTCGCCGCCTTGTCCTTGGTGGCCAGGCCCGAGTACCAGGTCATGGCCTTGACCATCGCCGGGTCGTCGAGTTGCGCCTTGCCGTCGGTGGTGACGGGGCGGGCGTCGTTGTAGGTCAGTGCCATGGTCAGCATGGGGAGGTCGGAGAAGGAGAGCCCGAAGCCCGTCTTCCCGTTCTTGGTCAGGGACTTCGCCGCCTTCTCGAAATCCGCGACGGTCCAGCCCGTCTTCGGCTCGTCGAGGCCCGCCTTCGCGAACGCGTCCTTGTTGTAGTACATGAGCATGCTGGCAAGGTCCATCGGCAGGGCGTACTGCTTGCCCTGCCACTGGAGGGCCTCGAGTGCGGCCGGTTCGAATCCGTCGGTGCCGGCGCCGTCCTTCAGCAGGGAGTCCAGTGGCTCCATGAGGTCCGTGAAGCCGGACAGCCGAAGGCTCTGCATGCTCACGAGGCACGGCTGGTCGCCACCCGCGGCCTGGGTCTGCAGTTTGGTGAAGTAGTCCTTGAACGGGGCGGTCTTCAGTTCCAGCTTGATGTCGGGGTGCTCTTGGGTGACGAGGGACGCGAGGTGCTTCAGCTGCTTCTCCTCGTCGGCTCCGGCGGCCCACATCTGCCAGGTCAGGGTCACCGATCCATCCGACTTCTTCGACCCTCCCGATCCTTCGCCGGACGAGCCTCCACACCCGGCGAGTGCGACGAGTGCTCCCGCCGTCGCGACGCCGGCCCACTGCACGGCACGCAAGCGCATGTCCTGACCTCCTCATTCGATACCCGACAGGGGAAGGGGGAAGTGACTGAGCATTTATTTCGGGTCCGAGTAAATTGGGACGGTAGAGGTGCAAAGATCGGACGTCAAGGGTTCCAACTCGACGCGCTCACAGGCGAAATGGGGATGACGTGAAGGCACAACCACCGGCACCCGGGGATCTGATCCGGACCGAGATCCTGGCGCTGCTCGGAGCAGCCGGGCCGCTCAGCCGGGCGGAGATCGCCCAGCAGCTGCGGGTGGGAGCCGCGACCGTCACCGACCACACCCGGCGGCTCATCACCGAAGGGTTCGTCCGCGAACTGGAGCCCCACGCCTCCTCCGGCAAGGGCCGTCCCCCGGTCCCGCTCCAACTCGTCCCCAGCGCCGCTCATGTCCTCGGCCTGCGCGTCGCCGTCGACCATCTGGCAGGCGTCGTGGTCGGGCTCGACGGGCAGATCACCGACGAGTTCCGTCTCCCTCTACGGGTTGCGGAGTCACCCGTCCCCCTGCTCACCCGGGTATTGCAGGAGGAGATCGAGGCACGGCGGAACACCACGCCCATCCGCGGGATCGGCGTCGCGGTCCCCGGCATGGTGGATCCGACGACGGGCGTCGTACGACTCTCCGCGATCATGGACTGGCACGATCTGCCGCTGGCCGCGGAGCTCGGGCGATCCCTGCCCATGCCCGTTCTCGTCGACAACGACCTTCGTTCCAGCACGACGGCCGAGCTGCTGTTCGGCATGGGCCGCGATCACGACGACTTCCTCGTCGTCGGCATCGGTGACGGTCTCGGGATGGGCGTCGTGCTGGAGCGACGCGTCCAGCGCGGCGCGGACGGACTCTCGGGCGAGTTCGGCCACATGCCCGTCGATCGGACCGGGCCGCTGTGCAACTGCGGCAACCGCGGCTGTCTGCAGTCCTTCGTCGGGCAGACGGCACTCTTGGACGGAGCCCGCCGCGCCGGCGTCGGGCTCGGAGCAGGCGACGGGCTCGCCGCGCTGGCCGACGCCGCCGAACGAGGGGAACCGGCGGTCCTCTCCGTCCTGGACGAGGCCGGCGAGCTGCTCGGACGCAGCGTCGCCGGCGTCGTCAACATCCTCGCGGTCAAAGCGGTCAAGGTGATCGGCGAGGGCCTCGTGCTGTGGCCCCACCTCGGCCCGGCCTTCACCGCGGCGGCCGTCGCCGGGGCGATCGAACCGCTGCGGGACCTGGAGATCACCGTGTCACCGTGGCGGGACACGGAGCACGCGCGGGGTGCGGCCTGCCTGCTGCTCGCCCGCAGCGGAGCGATCACCAGGGCCTAAAGGCTGTCCCGTAATGATCAACTGAGTCGACACGTCAGCGTCGGGGCTGGCCGCCTTGGGCCGGTCTACCCGGCGAGCGCGAGGTTGTGCAGGCGGGCTATGCAGTGCATGGCGTGATGAACGCCGTCTCCCCTCCGGCAGTCGCGGAGGAGCTTCCAGTTCTTCATGCGGGCGAAGGTGTGCTCGACGCGGGCACGGACCTTGCGGTGTGAGCGGTTGTGCGCCTCTTTCCAGGCCGGGAGTTCGGCCAGGCCTGGTTTGCGACGGTGCGGGATCACCAGGCCAGTGCCGCGGTAACCGCCGTCAGCGATCACCATGGTGTTGCCGACGGCAGCCTTCGCACCGGACAACTCCCATGCTCTGCAGTCGTTGCGGTTGCCAGGAAGGGGCTGGCCAACCGTGACGACCATCCGCGTATCGGCGTCGATGACGACTTGGTAGTCGGTGGGTTACCGGTAGTTCTTCGACTGCTCGGCCACCGTGTGGTCACGCGTGGGGACCAAGGTGCCGTCCACGATGAGCACGGTGCTCTTGCGGAACCGTCTGCGCTGCCGGAGCGCGAGCAGCGGTGCGAAGCGGTTGATGATGCGGTCGGCCGCAGACTTCGAGACTCCGAGCAGCGGCGCGGGCTGGCGCAGCGTCAAGTTGGTGCGCCAGTACGCCGCGACCAGCAGGACCCGGTCCTCCAAGGGCAGGCTCCCACGGCCGGCCTCGGCTGACCGCGTCCGCTCCCTCACGGCGCAGGGCGCTCACCAGCTTGCCGAAGCAGCGTGGGCTCAGCCCCGTGAACGGACCTGTCCAGGACGGCTGCGACGCCGTGATCACTGCTGCCACAAGATCGCCCCACCGCCCCCGAAGCCCAGACTTACGGAGATCAGTGCCTGCGAGAATTTCGTTGGGCGCTCGCGTCACCGGCCGGTACCGTGCGACGCGGGACCGAGGGGGATGAGCTGGTGCGCCCAGTGCTGTTGGTGGATGTGGACGGACCGCTCAACCCGTATGCCGCCAAGCCTCACCGACGGCCCGAGGGCTATCAGACGCACCGCCTGCTGACCCCTCGCTGGGAGGCTGCCGAGCGGCGCTGGCTGACTGAGTGGGGGCTGCCGAACACGCGCGTGAAGCCGCTGCGGGTGTGGCTCAACCCGGATCACGGCCCAGCGCTGGACGCGCTTCCCTTCGACCTCGTGTGGGCGACAACGTGGGAAGAAGAAGCCAACACCTTCGTCGGGCCAGTCCTGGGATTGCCCGAGCTGCCCTTCATCCCCTGGCCCTCGCCGCGCACCGAGCCCGGGGACGGGGTGTTCTGGAAGACGCCTGAGATCGTCGCGTGGGCGAAAGGCCGTGCTTTCGCCTGGGTCGACGACGAAATCACAGAGGCGGACCGCACCCGGGTGAAGGATCACCACGACGGTCCCGCCCTACTGCACCAGGTCGACCCACGACGCGGCCTAACCATTGACGACTTCGCCACGCTGACGGCATGGGCAACCGGCCTCGGCTGACGCCGTAGCTGGTCAACAGGCTCTGTTTCTCGGATCGCCGGACATGAGGGCATGTCGAGCGACTGGGCTCAGGGCGCCGAATCGGCACCGCGCACGCCGTCCTGAATGCGCTTGCCGATGTCTGGGTCGATGTTCGTCCAGTACGTGAAGGCGCGCTCCAGGACCGGTTCGGTGACGCCGTTGAGGAGGTGTCCCGTCACGTTGCTCACCAGGCGGTCGCGAGCGGCGTCGTCCATCACGTCCCGCACGAGCGTCCCGGGCTGGCCCCAGTCGTCGTCCTCCGCATGAGTGACGTAGGCGGTCCGCGTGATGTCTCCGTCGGTGTACCAGCTCGGTGGGTTGCCGTAGCGCTCGGTGTCGGCGGCGGGTCCGCCCTTGGAGTTCGGTGCGTAGACCGGGTCGCTGGTCTTCCGGTACGCCATCGCGCCGTCCTTGGAGTACGTGTGGACCGGGGCGACCGGTGCGTTGACGGGCAGTTGCTGGTAGTTGGCGCCGATGCGGTGCCTGTGGGCGTCCGCGTACGAGAAGAGGCGGGCGAGGAGCATCCGGTCGGGGCTCGGGCCGATGCCGGGGACGAGGTTGTTGGGCTGGAAGGCGGCCTGTTCGATCTCGGCGTGGTTGTCGGTGGGGTTGCGGTCCAGGGTCATCCGGCCGACGGGGATGAGCGGGTAGTCGCTGTGTGGCCAGACCTTGGTGAGGTCGAAGGGGTTGAACCGGTAGCCTGCGGCGTCCTCGTACGGCATGACCTGCACGTGCAGGGTCCAGGAGGGGAAGTCGCCGTCCCGGATGTGTTCGAACAGATCACGCGTGTGGAAGTCGGTGTCGACGGCGGCCATCTGGTCGCCCTCTTCCTGCGTGAGGAACTCGATTCCCTGGTCGGTCTTGAAGTGGTACTTCACCCAGAACCGTTCGCCGGCCGCGTTGATCCACATGTAGGTGTGGGACGTGTAGCCGTTCATGTGCCGCCAGGAGCGGGGGATGCCGCGGTCGCCCATCAGCCAGGTGACCTGGTGTGCGCTCTCGGGGGAGAGGGTCCAGAAGTCCCACTGCATGTCGTGGTCGCGGAGGTTGTTGTCGGCACGGCGCTTCTGCGACCGGATGAAGTGCTGGAACTTCATCGGGTCTTTGACGAAGAAGACCGGCGTGTTGTTGCCGACCATGTCGTAGTTGCCTTCGCTGGTGTAGAACTTCACCGCGAAGCCGCGCGGGTCGCGCCAGGTGTCCGGGCTGCCCCGCTCCCCGGCAACGGTGGAGAACCTGGTGACCAGCTCGGTTGTGGTGCCGGGCTGGAAGACGGCGGCCTTGGTGTACCGGCTGACGTCGTGGGTGACCTCGAAGCGGCCGAATGCGCCGCTGCCCTTGGCGTGCGGCTGCCGCTCGGGGATCCGCTCCCGGTTGAACTGAGCCATCTGCTCGATCAGGTAGGAGTCCTGCAGCAGGATCGGACCGCCTGGCCCGACGGTCAGCGAGTGTTCGTCGCTCTCGACGGGGATCCCGGAATCGGAGGTGGTCGGTGCGGGCGTCTTCTCGCTCATGCCGAGTCCTTTGGCAGCGGATGGTCGTACAGGTGACCGACAGCGGGCGGCTGAGCAGGCCACGTCACGAGCATCAGGGGTTCGCGGGCTTCTCGCATGTCGAAGCCCGCCGCGGCGGCCGACAGCGAAGGGTTCAGGCCAGCTCCTTGGACGCATTGCCCTCGAGGGCTTCGACGACCTTCTTCGCTGTGGCCTTGGCGGAGCCCGGGTTCTGGCCGGTGACGAGGTTGCCGTCGGTCACGACGTAGGGGACGAAGGGCAGTGTCGCTTTCTCGTAGAGCGCGCCGCGCTCCTTGGCCTTCTCCTCGGCGTTGTAGGGGACCAGCTTGTCGACGCGGGCGAGGATCTCCTCGGTCCAGGCGAATCCCGTCATCTTGCGGCCGGCGATGAGGAAGGAGTTGTCGGAGAGCCGGGTGTTGAGCAGGCCGCAGTAGCCGTGGCAGACCGAGGAGACGATGCCGCCGCGCTCGAAGATCTCGCGGGTGACGCGTTGGAGGCCCTCGCTGTCGGGGAAGTCGTACATCACCGCGTGGCCGCCGGTGAAGTAGATCGCGTCGTACTGCGAAGGGTCGATCTGGTCCGGGCTTGCCGTGTTCTGGAGCAGCGCCGTCTTCTCGGAGTCGGCGCGCCAGGCCTTGGCGGTCTTGTCGTAGTTCGGGAACTTCAGCGACCGTGGTTCGAGAGGCACGGCGCCGCCGGACGGGCTGACGACTGTCTGCTCGTAGCCGTGCTCCTCGAAGACGTGCCAGGCGTGCGTGAGCTCGGAGAGCCACAGGCCGGTGGTGTGGGAGGGGTCGTCGTAGTGCCCGACGTTGGTGACGACCTCGAGGACGCGTTTGGTCATGGCTGATCTTCCTTCATGCGGAACGGGAAGTTGAGGTGGCGGTCCGTCGTGGCCGGATCCGGTGGTCGGTCAGCGGATGCCCAGGACGCGCAGCGTCTTGAACGACCGGGTCAGGATCCGTGCCCACTGCTCGGGCCCGATCCCGCGGGGCGGGTTGAAGCCCTGGAGGCGCTGGTGGGCGACGGTCTGGGCCTCGGTGTACTTGAGCAGTCCGTCGGCGCCGTGACGGCGACCGATGCCGGAGTCGCCCACGCCGCCCATGGGGGCGTCGATGCTGCCCCAGGCGGCGGCGAACGCCTCGTTGACGTTGACGGTGCCGGCGCGCAGCCGTGCCGCGACCTTGCGGGCCTCGGCGCCGTTGCGGCCCCAGACGCTCGCATTGAGGCCGTACGGCGTGGCGTTGGCCATCGCCACCGCCTCGTCGACGGTCCGGTAGCGGTAGATCGACACGACGGGGCCGAACGTCTCGTGGTCGAACAGCGTCATCTGCGGGGTCACGCCGGCCAGGATCGTCGGCTCGTGGAACAGCGGGCCGAGGTCGGGCCTGGCCCTGCCTCCGGCCAGTACGGTCGCGCCCTTCGACACCGCGTCGTCGACGTGCGAGGTGACGGTGTCGAGCTGCGAGGGGGTGGTCAGCGAGCCCATGTCCATCGAGAAGTCGTAGGCCGCCCCGAGGCGCATGGCCCGGGTGCGCTCGACGAACGCGGTGACGAACGCGTCGTGGATCTCGTCGGCGACGTAGAGCCGCTCGACGGACACGCACAGCTGCCCGGCGGAGGGGAAGCAGGCGGCGACCGCTCCGGCGGCGGCCTTCTCGATGTCGGCGTCGGCGAGGACGACCATGGCGTTCTTGCCGCCGAGCTCCAGGGACGCGCCGATCAGCCGCTCACCCGCGTCGCGCGCGATCTGGCGCCCGCTGGCGGTGGAGCCGGTGAACATCATGTAGTCCCCGCCGGCCATGAGCGCGTCTCCGATGGAACTGCCACGGCCGACCACCATCTGCCAGACGTCCCCCGGCAGTCCGGCCTCGCGCATCAGGGCCAGTGCCCACAGCGCGGTCAGCGCGGTCTGGGTGTCGGGCTTCTGCACGACGGCGTTTCCGGCCATCAGGGCCGGGATGGCGTCGCCGGCGGCCATGCTGAGCGGGTAGTTCCAGGGCGAGATGACGGTGACGACGCCCTTGGGGTGGTGCAGTTCGGTGGTGTGGGTCAGCACCGGGATCGCACCCTTGCGGCGCTTGGGTGAGAGCAGCCGCCGCGCGCTGCGGGCGTAGTAGCGGGCGGTGATCGCGATGTCGCTCACCTCGAGGAACGCGTCGCGACGGGTCTTGCCGCTCTCGGCCTGCATCAGGTCCAGGGCTTCCTCCTGTCGCTGGAGGACGAGGTCGTGGAAGCGCAGCATGATGCGTTTGCGGTCCGCGACCGGGGTGGCCGCCCAGCCGGCCTGGGCGGCGCGTGCCCGGGCGTAGGCGTCCTCGACGTCGTCGGGGGTGGAGACCGGCAGGTCCGCGAGCGGTGCGCTGGTGTACGGGGAGGTCGTGGTGACCCGCCGGGCGTGGGCACCGGCGGCCACCAGGGCGGCCAGGCGGGCGACCCGGTCAGGCGTCAGCGATGCCGGGAGGGCGGTCTGGAGGCGGCCGGTGTGCGCGGTGGTGGTCATCGCGGTCTCAGCTCCGGTCCTGGATGGAGGTGGGTACGGGCATATGCAGCGCCAGCTGGCCCTCGGTGGTGACGTCGAGCTGGATCGTCCGGATCGGCTTCAGCGAGCGAAGGTCGTCGCTCACCCGACCCTCACCGAGCTGCAGATCCAGGCCGCGGGGGAGGCGCGTGGTTCCTGAGGCGAGCATGTTGATCTGGCTGGTCGTGGAGTGCCAGGCACCGTCGAGCGTGGTGTAGGAGGTCAGGGTCGAGACGTGTGCGCCGGTGGGCCGGGCGGTCTGCTTCGGGGTGGGCGCCGACAGGGCGAGGTCGAGGCCGCCCTGGTCGTTCGCGATTCTGGCGGAGGTGCGCTCGGTGTCGATGTCGACGTCCAGCTCCGTGACCCACTTGGGGAACCCGTAGCCGTCGTGGCCGCGCACCTGCGCGATCTCGGTGTTGACGGGGAGCGAGAGGACGTAGGAGTGCAGGGAGTCGTTCTTGAGTCCGGTGACCAGGTCGAGCAGGCCCAGCCCGCCGTGCCGCGCCGGCTTGACGGCTATGCCGACCGCGGCCTCGGTGTAGAAGTCGATGTCGCACACGTCGTACCGAAAGGCCATCACCGAGACGATCCCGAGCCCCGGCACGATCTCGAGCGGGTCCAGCTCATGAGGCAGGCGGGCCCGGATCGCCCTGGTCGGCGCGAGCATCGTGAGCCGGGTCGTGGAGATGCGGTAGTAGAAGTTCGGCGTCAGCGTGGGCCCGATGCGGGAGTCCACGCGGCTCTTCGGCATGTGGCGGAAGAAGTCGACGCTGGTGACCCGTGGGTCCCGGGCGACCGCGTCGAGGTCGGTGTCCATGCGGAACCTGTCGTAGAGGCCGCCTTCAGGGACGGTGACGAGGCGCCCTCCAAGATCGACCTCCACGGTCCGTTCGTTCAGCTTGCCGGTTGATGACATGGGCTCTCTCCTCCGATGTAAGCGGCGTTAACACCGAGGGTCGCACGGGATGTGAGCACCGTCAACAATGGAAGATGTGAGGTGTGTGGCGTGAGGGTGGTGCACGTCAGGGGCTGATCGAAGTGATGGCCAGGAAGGCGCTGCGCACCTGGTCGGCCACGTCCTCGTCCGACGCGGCCCGCAGTTTGCCGTCGAGGTGCAGGCAGGCCAGTCCGTGGGCGAGCCCCCAGCCGGCGGAGGCCAGGGCCGAGGTGTCCGCTTCGGGGGTGACGCGATCGAGCGCGTCGGCCAGTAGTTCGTGCAGGTCGCCGGCGGCCTTCACTCGGGCGTCGTCCGCGTCGTCGCACGGCTTGCCGAACATCACGCGGAACAGGGCCGGGCGTCGCAGAGCGAAGGCGACGTAGGCGACGGCGAACTCCGCCAGGTCCGAGATCGAGGCGGGCAGGTCGCGCCCGTCGCCCAGGTCGGCCAGGAGGTCCCGAAATCCCTCGACGGCCAGGGCGGACTCCAGGGTGTCGCGGTCCTTGAAGTGGCGATACGGCGCGGTCGGCGATACGCCGGCCCGGCGGGCGACGGCGCGCAGCGAGAAGGGTTCGCCGCCCTCGAGCATCTCCATTGCGGCGGACAGCAGTGCCGCGCGCAGGTCGCCGTGGTGGTAGCCGCTCTTCTCTGAAGTTGACATTGCTTACTTCGTCTCCCTACGCTGTGTTAGCACCGTAAACATAGTGTACGTCCGAAGAGACCGAGGCCTGCGGGAGCGGGCCCGCACGGTGCACCGGTCGGCCGCTGTACGCGGTCGACCAGCCGGTCACCCCGCTGAACCGTCGGCACCACGCCGCCCAGGCACGGCCAACCGCCGCATCGGCTGCGTCCGTACCCCGGCCACGGCGGCCGCCCGCATCGCCACCTGGTGGCACGACACCGCTCGCTGTCGAGTCGTCGTCACCACCCGCACCATCCACATCGAGGAGACCAGCCCCATGCAGACCGTTCTCGGTGCCGGCGGACCGATCGCCGACGAGCTCGTGAACGAGCTCCACCGCAATCACACCAAGGACATCCGTCTCGTCAGCCGCAAGCCGTCGAGGGTGCACGACACCGATGAGTTCGTGGCCGCAGACCTCACCGACGCCGGCGCCACCAGCCGTGCCGTCGCGGGCAGCGACACGGCCTACCTCACCGTCGGCCTGCCCCTGGACTCAGCATTGTGGGAGCGGCAGTTCCCCGTCATCATGCGCAACGTCGTCGACGCCTGCGCCGAACACGGCACCAAGCTCGTCTTCTTCGACAACACCTACATGTATCCCGGAACGTCGACACCCCAGACCGAGTCGACGGCATTCGCACCGGGCGGACGCAAAGGACGGGTCCGCGCGGAGACCGCCACCATGCTGCTCCAGGCCATGCGGGCAGGGCGCGTCGAAGCCCTGATCGGCCGAGCGCCCGAGTTCTACGGCCCCGGCCGGACGAAGAGCTACACCAACTCGTTGGTGTTCGACCGGATCAAGGCGGGCAAGCGGCCCCTCGTCCCGGTCGATGCCCACGCCAAGCGGTCCCTGATCTGGACACCCGACGCGAGCCGCGCACTCGCCCTGCTCGGCAACACACCGGACGCCTACGGCCAGACGTGGCACCTCCCGGTCGACCCGGACCGGCGGTCCTACGCCCAGCTCATCAAGATTGCCGGTGAGATCACCGGCCGCAAGATCGGCTACACGAAGCTGCCGATGTCCGCCTTCCGCCTCGCCCGTCACTTCGTCAAGCCGCTCGACGAGATGTACGAGCTGCTCGTCCGCTACCGCGACGACAACATCTTCGACAGCTCGAAGTTCGCGGCCCGCTTTCCCGACTTCCGCGTCACGCGCTATCGGGAGGGAGTGGAGCGGATCCTCGCCGGCTGACCCGTCGGGAGGTCCTCTTGCCGGCCGGCTCGTGCCGCGATGCCGAACCGGCTGCGGTACTCCGACGGCGTGACGCCCGTGGCGCGCTGGAAGAGCCGACGGAAGTTCGAGACGTCCAGGTAGCCGACGCTGTGGGCGATCCGGCCGACCGGCTCGTCGGTCAGCTCCAGAGACTCGCGGGCTTTCGCGATGCGCGCCGCCTGGATGTACTCCGTCGCGGTCAGGCCCGTGGCCTCCTTGAACCGTCGCTGCAAGGTGCGCGGGTGCATGGCCGCGGTTCGCGCGAGACGCTCGATGGAGTGGGGCTCGTGGAGACGGGCGTGCACCTGCGCCTGCACCGCGCGAATGGCGGAGTCGCCATGCTGGAGTCGTGGCGTGAACTCCTGGTAGAGGGACTGCCGTCGACGCGGGGGGTCGGCGAGGACGAAGCGTGCCGTGTGCAGCATGACGCTGGGACCGAGCATCCGGTCGACGAGCGTGAGGCCCAGGTCGACCCACGCCAGGATCCCCGCGGCCGTCATGATGTCGACGTCGTCGATCACCATGCGTGACGCGTCCACCTGAATCTTCGGGTATCGGCGCGCCAGCTCCTCCGCGAACGCCCAGTGGGTCGTGGCGTCCCGGGAGTCGAGCAGGTGGGTCTCGGCGAGGACGAAGACGCCGGCGCACACGGCACACAGAATGGTGCCCTCGGTCCGGAGCCCGACGAGCCAAGCGGTGAGCTCTCCGACCGACGTCATCAGCTCGGGTACGACCAGGCTCGGCGGGATGACGACGTGGCTCAGGCGGTGTGCGAGCTCGGGATGAGTGTCCGAGGTGCACACCATGACCGGGCCGTCGTCGGTGGCGGACACCGACCAGGTGCTGACCCGGATCACGCTCGGAGGGTCGGCCGAATCCACCGCGTACTCGCTGGCGACACGGAAGATGTCCCGCAGGCCGTGGATAGCCGACACCTGGCAGTCGTCGTACTCCAGCAGGCCGACCTCACCGACGACCCGCGCTCCGGTCTCATCGACGTGTGGACCTGTCGCGGTCGGGCTCATCGTGTCTCCTCCGGATCCGGTTTCGGCGCAGCGATGGGCGGTAGACCCTGCCGAGTCTGCCGCCCATGTGTCTGCTGACCGGTTGTGGTCACTCCTGATGGAGAGCGTCTCGCAGCGCGTCGACGGACAGCTTCCGTGCGATGTTGGTGGCCGGGGTGTCCCGCAGGCTGTCCAGCAGCATGAAGTCGTGGACGGTCCCGCTGATGCGGACGGCGGTCACCTCGACGCCGGCCTCACGGAGCTTGTTGGCGTAGAGCTCACCCCCGTCCCGCAGGACATCGGCCTCCGCCGTGATGACGAGGGCGGGCGGCAGCCCCTCGAGGTCCGCCAGGGTCGCCCGCAGCGGGGAGGCGTACTTCTCCTCGCGCTTGGTCTCGTCGGTCGTGTACGCGTCCCAGAACCACTTCATCCCGTCGCGGGTGAGGTAGTAGTGCTCCGCGAACTGGTGGTAGGACTGCGTGTCGAAGTCCGGCCCGGTCACGGGGTAGAGCAGGATCTGCGCCTTGAGCGCGAGCCCTCCGCGGTCCTTGTTCATCTGGGCGAAGACCGCGGACATGCATCCGCCGACCGACTCGCCGGCGACGGCGACGCGGGAGGTGTCGAGGCCGTGGTCGGCGCCGTTCTCCTGCAGCCAGCGGCCGACGGCGTAGTTCTGCTCGACCTGCGTGGGGTATCCCTTCTCGGGTGCCCAGTCGTAGACCGGGAAGACGCCGGCGGCACCGGCCCCGACGGTGAGTTCGCGGAAGAGGCGGTCGTGGGTCCTGTCGTCGCCGAAGACCCACCCCGCGCCGTGGATGTAGAAGACCACCGGCAGCGGGCCCGTGGCGCCCTTGGGCTTGATGATGCGGGTACGGACGGTGCCCCACGCGCCGGCGTCGACGTCGACCCACTCCTCGTCGACATCCGGGCGCTCGACGCCCTCCCCGTTCTGCAGGTCACTGAGGATCTTGCGCCCTTCCTCGGGCGGACGCTCGTAGATCCGCGGGTGTGGATCGGTGGCTTCGGCAAGCTCCCTCGCCTCGGGCTCCAGGTACGGCGTGGTGGGGGCTGGAAGGTCGGTCATCGGTGATCATCCTTTCCGCGCAGGCCGGTCGCTTGCCTCATCGACGCTACGGACGGTTCGCACTCAGGCCGAGTGCCGCGAGCGACGCTCATCGAGGTGATCGCGACACCCGTCCTGAGGCGGGTCCGGTGACCGGAGAATTCGGGCGAGCCGAGAACAGGAGCCGCCGGGAAAACGGCCCGACGGGCTCCATCCTCAGTAGGTCCCGGTCGCAGCGCAAAACGGCTCCACCCATGGATACGGCTCGTGAATGGACACAGCGCAGCTCAGACGGAACGCTGCTCTTCCCCAAGGGTCCGCCTCGCCGGCGTTGATCGCAGTCGGTGGTGCGTCGGGCTGGGCGGTACACGCCGCGAACCTGCCTCCCGTCGGGCGCGCCCGGTTTCGCGTGGGGCGCCGTGGCGGCGATCAGGGCTCCTGCGCAAGGGTCCGGCATCAGCGCCACGGCCCTCGGCGACACCAGTGGCGAAGGGCCGGCGGGGGCATACGCGGGAACGTCCCCGCGCGTGGCTCAGTCGCTCGCCGGGGCGCCGGTCACGTAGGTGTTCGCAAGGAGCGTCAGCTCCTCGACCAGCGACGCCCTCGGAATCGGCGGCCGTTCGAGGACCCAGCGGACAGCGAGGGCCTCCATCGCCGCGACGAGAACCCACGAGCGGGTCGTGCCGCTGCGCTCGCCCGGGCCCTCACGGCCGGCGAGGTAGGCGGAGCCGAGGTCCTGGATGCGGCGGCGGAGCGCGTGGAGATGGGCGTCGCTGTAGCGGTGCGGGACCTCCTCGACGACAACGCGAAGGAGTTGCGAGTCGTGCTCCATGGCGGAGAGCAGCGCCTCCACCGTGTTCGGGACCAGGCGATCCGGCGGGTCGGTGATGTGGTCGGCGAGGGAGGCCGTCACGCGTGCGCCGGTCCGCGCCCAGAAGCGTTCCATCAGGACGCTCAGCAACTCGTCCTTGTTGCTGAAGTACTGGTAGAGGGAGCCCGGGCTGATGCCGGCCGCGTCGGCGACGCGGGTGGTCGCGAAGCGCGCGTAGCCGTCGCGGGAGAGCACCAACTGCCCCGCGGAGACGATGCGTTCGACCATCTGACGGGACCGCTCCTGCCGGGGCTCCTTGCGCATGACGCGAATGGTATGCGAGCAAGAATTCGCGTTACAACGGAACGTATGACGGACCGAAGGACACCGATCAGCGAGGACCATGACGCGGCGGGTGGTCGCAAGGACCGCACCAAGGGGCGGAACCCTGGCGGCGCCTCGCACTCCACTCCTGCCGGCCTCCCCGGCGGCTTCCCCAGTCGCTTCCGGGAGGCGGAAGCGCGCGGACGCAGGATCGCCCGCGGGCTCTTCCTGTTCGCCGACATCGACAAGGACGTGGACGAGTCCCTGATGGAGCGGGTCGGCGGCGCGCTCCTCGAACGCGACGAGTCGGGCGCGGCGCTCGCCGACGCGATGCGGCTGCCGCCCGGCGATCCCGGCCGTGTCACGCACGCGCGGATCGGTGCGGCGCTGGCCGCGGCGCCTGACGTGCCCGCGGACGTGCCGCCCGCACTGCGGGACTTCCTCGCGCAGGCCCTGACGGTGCCGGACTGGGTGGACTGGCCGCGCGTGGAGCGGGGCGCTGATGCCTACCGCTACCTCGGCCACAACGCCGGCGACGTACTCACTTTGCTGTCGCTGATCGGCGGCTACCGCTTCGGCGGGCCGCCCGAACTTCTCGTCCTCACAGGCGGGTTGACCGGTAGTACGACACTGCGGCGTCTCGGCGAGACGACGAAGTGGGCCAACGCCGTGACCCGCCCCGGCGGCCTGCGACCCGGCGCGGAAGGCTGGCGGCTCACGGTGCACGTACGGGCCATGCACGCGCTGGTGAACGCCCGCTTCGCGCCACGCTGGGACACGGCCCGCTGGGGGTATCCCATCAACCAGGCCGACCAGGCAGGCACGCTCGGCCTGTTCGACGCGACGGTGATCGTCGGCTGCCTAGGCCTCGGCGTACGCCTGACGCGGGCGCAGCGGGACGACCTGATGCACCTGTGGCGGTACGTGGGATGGCTGATGGGTGTCGCGCCCGAGTGGCTGACGGACGACGAGAACGAACGCCACCGCTTCAACCGTCACATCCTGCTCGCCGCGGCCGGGCAGTCGCAGGCCGGCCGCGACCTGGCCCGGCAGACCCTGGACGCCCAGGCGGAACGGGACTTCGGCCACCGCACCCCGGCCGTGCAGCGGCTCAGGCAGCGCTACGAGCGGGCCCGCCAGGCGAGCCTCCTCACCGTCTTCGTGGGCCGTAGCGGCATGCGCGAGCTGGGGTTGCGGAGCCGACTGCCGTGGGCGCTGCTGCTCGCACTCGCGGACAACACGGTCCGGTACCGGGTGCTCGGCCGGCTGCCGGGCGGCAGGCGGTGGCTCGTATCAAGGGGGGCGCGGGTGCAGGAACGGCAGATGGCGTCGATGTTCCACGGCGGTCCTGCGGCGGTGGGACGCCTGCCCGGCGCAGGGGACGGCAGTAGCAGTACTCCTGACTCCTGAAGTGCCCATCCGGCCGACGTGGCAGCCGAGCCTGGTGGGCGTGCTCACTCCTGCTGCTCCACGATGCTCTTCAGCACGCTCGTCGCACCCATGCCGTTGGGCCATCCGGAGTAGAACGCCAGGTGCAGCAGGGCCTCCTGCAACTCCTCGTCGGTGACACCGTTCCGGCGGGCGAAGGAAAGGTGGAACTTGAGCTGATCCGTCTTCCCGAGAGCGGTCAGCGCGGCGACGGTGACAAGGCTGCGATCGCGCTTGGACAGGCCCTCGCGCTCCCAGACCTCATCGAAGAGGACCCGGTCGGTGTAATGGACCATTCCCGATGCGAAGTCGCCGAAGGCGTTCTTCCCGCCGGTCCAGCCGGTGCCCGTGTTCTCGGTCATTGTCTCTCCCTGTCCTCGCCGACGTCCGTCGAGCGCTTCTCGACGTGCTGCGCCCATGACATCGCCACACATGCGGAGTGGGGGAGTCCCTGGTGAAGGACGTACTGGCAGGGCATCCCTCACAGGCGTTTCGCGCTTTAGCGTGGAAAGCATGGACGCCAGGAACACAGCCCGGGAGTTCCTCATGTCACGTCCCGTAACAACGCCGAGCACATGGCCTACGTCAGCTGAACGGAAAGAAAGAAATGACAGTCGACGGATTCGACCAGATCTTCCCTCTCGGGGAGAAGAACGACGCCTACGCGCAGTACTTCACCGGCCAGAGCTATCTGGCTCCGCTCGCTTCGGGGAGTGTCCCCGTCAGCAACGTCTCCTTCGAGCCGGGCTGCCGCAACAACTGGCACATCCACCACGGCACGGGCGGCGGCGGTGACCAGATCCTGCTGTGCACGGCGGGCAGCGGCTGGTACCAGGCCGAGGGCGAGGAACCCACCAGCATGGAGCCCGGAACGGTGGTCCGCGTCCCCGCGGGCACGAAGCACTGGCACGGCGCGAAGGCCGACTCGTGGTTCTCCCACGTCGCCTTGATCACCCCGGGCGAGAGCGTGAGCAACGAATGGCTCGAACCCGTCACCGACGAGGTGTACGGGCAGCTGCCGAGGAACGGAGCGGACGCATGACCATCCTGAACGAGACCTACACGCTGCCCCACGGCGTCGAGATCCCCAAGCTGGGGCTCGGCACCTGGTTCATCGACGACGACAAGGCGGCCGAGGCGGTCCGCGCCGCCGTGGAGATCGGCTACCGCAACATCGACACCGCCCAGGCCTACGGCAACGAGCGCGGTGTCGGCGAAGGCGTGCGCACCGCCGGCGTAAGCCGCGACAAGCTGTTCGTCTCGACCAAACTCGCCGCCGAGATCAAGGACCACGACCAGGCCGTCGCCTCGATCGACGGGTCACTGGACAAGCTCGGGACCGAGTACATCGACCTGATGCTCATCCACAGCCCGCAGCCCTGGGACGACTTCCGCGGCGGGGACTACGCCAAGGGCAACCGCGAAGCCTGGCGCGCGCTCGAAGAAGCGCACCGAGCCGGCAAGATCCGCGCCATCGGCGTGTCCAACTTCCAGCAGCGGGACCTGGACAACCTCCTGCAGGACGCGACCGTCGTGCCACACGTCAACCAACTGCTCGTCCACGCCGGAAACACTCCCTCGGAGCTCCTGGACTACTGCGAGAGCAAGGAGATCCTGGTCGAGGCCTACTCGCCGATCGCGCACGGAGCGATCCTGGACAATGCCGAGGTCCGGGCGATGGCGGAGAAGTACGGGGTGTCCGTCCCGCAGTTGTGCATCCGCTACACCCTGCAACTGGGCACCGTGTCGCTGCCCAAGACGTCGAACCCTGACCACATGCGCTCCAACGCCGAGGTCGACTTCGAGATCTCCGGTGACGACATGGACGCTCTGCGGGGCCTGCGCGACGTGGACTACGGCGAGCACCGCGCCTTCCCCGTCTACAGCGGGAAGTGACTCCGGACGGGCGCCACCCCACGAGGGTCTGATCCATCGACCGCCCTCCGGCACGCATCGTCCGATCAGTTGCTGCGGGGATATGGCCTGATGCCTTCCGCGGCCGGCGAAGAACGGGTCTGTTGCGGGTCGGACATGTCCAGCAGGAGCAGGGCGTCGTGGTCGGGGGTGCCGGGCTCGGCCGTGTAGACGCCGATGCGCTGGCCGGGGGTGCCCTCGACGTGCAGGGACTGCGAAGTGAGGGTGATCGTGCCGACCAGCGGGTGGTGGAACGTCTTGTGGGCGGGCTTGCGGCCGGTGACCTCGTAGCGTTCCCACAGGCCCGCGAAGTCGGGGCTCTTGAGGAGGAGTTCGCCCACGAGGTTGGTGAGGTCGGGGGCGTCGGGCGCGGTGCCCGCGATGGCGCGGAGCCGGGCGACGCACGCGGTGATCTGACGCTCCCAGTCGGGGAAGAGGTCACGCGCGGCGGGGTGGAGGAAGAAGTAGCGGGCCAGGTTGCGGTGCTTGGCGGGCCAGTCGTCCAGGCCCGCGTACAGAGCGAGGCCGCCGGGGTTCCAGGCGAGCATGTCCATGCTGCGGCTGATGACGTACGCGGGGTTCGGGCGCAGGGACTCGAGCAGCAGCTTGAGGTGGGGGCGCACGGTGCGGCTGGGCGCCGGCGGGGGTTCGGAGACGTACCGGGCGGCGCGGGCGGCGAGCTCACGCAGGTGCTGGTGTTCCTGGTCGTCCATGCGCAGGGCGCGGGCGAGCGAGTCGAGGACGGCCGGACTGGGCCGGGTCTCCCTGCCGCGCTCCAGGCGGACGTAGTAGTCGATGCTGATGCCGGCGAGGGTGGCCAGCTCCTCACGGCGCAGGCCGGGCGTGCGGCGGATGCCGGCGCCGACGGTGAGGCCGACGTGTTCGGGGCTGGTCTGGGTGCGGCGGGCGCGCAGGTAGCGGCCCAGCTCGGCGCCTTCGCTGTGCGCGCTCGTCGATGCCATGACTCCAGTCTCACCCGCCCGGCGCCCGCCACGCAGAGCGTAGAGGGGCCCTGTCATTACCCCCGAACAGCCCGCCCTGCCACAGCGGCGGGATCGGGGTGAAAGTGAAGGTCGAAGACGTCGGCTCCCTCACCACCGCGCCGCTCCTGCCCGGCACGACCTGCCGGGCCGGGCAGGAGCGGCAAGAGTGAGGGGGCGGGCGACACGATCGACCGGAGAAGGCGAGATGCGCTACATCAAGCTGCGTGACCTGGAGGTTTCCCGGATCGGGCTGGGCGCCATGGGCATGTCCCACGGCTACACCGGCGCCGGTACCGACGACGCGGAGTCGATCAGGACCGTGCACCGGGCGCTGGACCTGGGCGTCACCCTCATCGACACCGCCGAGATCTACGGCCCCTACGTCAACGAGGAGCTGCTCGGGAAGGCGCTGAAGGGGCGGCGGGACCAGGTGGTGCTCGCCACCAAGTTCGGCCTAGTCTCGCACGGCGGAGACGGCGCGTGGAACCTCGACTCCGGTCCCGCCAACATCCGCACCGCCGTCGAAGGCTCCCTGAAGCGGCTGGGCACCGATCACATCGACCTCTACTACCAGCACCGCGTCGACCCGAACACGCCGATCGAGGAGACCGCCGGCGCCGTGGGCGAGCTGATCGCCGAGGGCAAGGTGCGGGCCTTCGGGCTCTCCGAGGCGGGTCCGGACACGATCCGCCGCGCCCACGCCGTCCAACCGGTCACGGCGGTCCAGTCCGAGTACTCGCTGTTCACGCGTGGTGTCGAGGAGCGGGTGCTGCCCGCCCTGCGGGAGCTGAACATCGGACTGGTGCCGTTCTCACCGCTGGGCCGCGGCTTCCTGACCGGCACGGTGCGCTCCACCGACCAGTTCGACGCGGACGACTTCCGGCGCGACAACCCCCGTTTCACCGGCGAGAACTTCCGGCGCAACCTGGCGCTCGCCGACGAGGTCAAGGCCCTGGCCGAGGAGGCCGGTGCCACGCCCGGCCAGGTGGCGCTCGCCTGGCTGCTCGCTCAGGGCGAGGACATCGCTCCGATCCCCGGCACCAAGCGCGTCAGCCGCGTCGAGGAGAACACCGCCGCCGACACCGTCACGCTGACCGCCGAGCAGCTCGCAAGGCTCTCCAGCCTGCCGCCCGCAGCCGGCGCCACCCACACCGAAGCCCAGGCCCGCCTGCTCGAACGCTGACCCCGCCGTCCCGAACCAGCAACCCCCGTCTGGAGCAATACCCGCCATGCGCGCAGCAGTGATGTACGGAGCCGGCGACGTCCGCGTCGAGGACCGGCCCGACCCGAAGATCGTCGACTCGACCGACGCCGTCGTACGCACGCTCGCCGCCTGTGTGTGCGGCAGCGACCTGTGGCCCTACGGCTCCATGCCCGCCACCGATACCGGCCGCCCCATGGGCCATGAGTTCCTGGGCGTCGTCGAGGAGACGGGCACGGATGTGACCGGCCTGAAGACCGGTGACCTGGTCGTCGCCCCGTTCACGTACAGCGACAACACCTGCGACTACTGCGCCAAGGGGCTGCAGATCTCCTGCCGCAACGGCGGCCGGTACGGCTTCGACCATGTGGACGGCGGGCAGGGCGAAGCCGTCCGCGTCCCCTACGCGGACGGCACGCTGGTGAAGCTGCCGGTGGCCGCCGACTCGGCGCTGTTGCCGTCGCTGCTCACTCTCTCCGACGTGATGACCACCGGCCACCACGGTGCCGTCACCGCCGGCGTCGGCCGCGGCGATGCGGTGCTCGTGGTCGGAGACGGCGCGGTCGGGCTCTGTGCCGTGATCGCCGCCAAACGACGGGGTGCCGAGCGGATCGTGCTCGCGGGCCGTCACGAATCCCGCACCACACTGGGCCGGCACTTCGGCGCCACCGACGTGGTCGCCGCACGCGGCGAGGAAGGCATCGCCCGGATCCGAGAGCTGACCGGCGGCGTCGACAAGGTGATCGAAGCCGTCGGCACCCGCCCGGCACTCGACACCGCGCTCGGCGCGATCCGGGACGGCGGCACCATCAGCCGCCTCGGCGCCCCCCAGTACGAGCAGGGCCCGATCGGCCGGGCCGTCTTCATGCGCAACATCACCTTGACCGGCGGCGCCAGCCCCGCCCGCGCCTACATCGAGCAGCTGTTGCCCGACGTCCTGGACGGCACCATCGCTCCCGGTCGTGTCTTCGACCAGACCTTCCCCCTCGATCAGACGCCGGATGCCTACCGGGCCATGGCCGACCGTCAGGTCCTCAAGGCCCTCATCCGCCCGTGACCACGTCTGCGGCACGTCCACCGGAGCCTGGCTTGCTCCCACTGCGGGTAGAAGCGGTCCCTCGCACCCGCCACTCCCGCTCACCGATCAACCCCGAACACTTCGAAGGAAGACCCTCATGCAGTACGTGACCTTGAACAACGGCGTCGAGATGCCCCTGCTCGGCTTCGGCGTCTACCAGATTCCCGCGGAGGACACCGAACGCGCCGTTTCCGAGGCCCTGGTCGCCGGCTACCGCCTGCTGGACACGGCCGCGGCCTACGGCAACGAGGAAGCCGTCGGCCGCGCCATCAAGTCCAGCGGCATCCCGCGCGAGGACCTGTTCGTCACCACCAAGCTGTGGATCCAGGACGCGCCCGCCCAGGACAACGCCCGCCGCGCCTTCGAGACGTCCCTGACCAAGCTGGGCCTGGACCACCTCGACCTCTACCTCATGCACCAGCCCTACGGCGACGTCTACGGCCAGTGGCGGGCCATGGAAGCCCTGAACCGTGAGGGCGCGGCCAAGGCGATCGGTGTCGCCAATTTCTACCCCGACCGCCTGCTCGACCTGATCGTCAACAACGAGATCACCCCGGCCGTCAACCAGATCGAGACCCACCCCTTCGTCCAGCGCGCCGACTACCAGACCCTCATGCGCGAGCACGGCGTGCAGATCCAGTCCTGGGGCGGCTTCGCCGAAGGCAGGAACAACCTGTTCACCGACCCGCTCCTCGCCGACATCGGCAAGGAGCACGGCAAGTCCGTGGCCCAGGTCGTCCTGCGCTGGCTCACCCAGCGAGGCGTCGTCGCCATTCCCAAGTCCGTGCGCGCCGAGCGCATGGCAGAGAACTTCGACATCTTCGACTTCCGGCTCACCGATGAGCAGATGGACAGGATCGCCACCCTCGACACCGGCAGCTCCCTCTTCTTCGACCATCACGACCCCGAGATCGTCACCTGGCTCGCCGCGCGCCGCCTGGACGCCTGACCACGTGCCCCGGGGCGAGCACGAGACCGAAGGCCAACAGCCGGTCGCTCCGTCGGGGAGTGGTTCTGGTGAAGTCCCGGGAGCGCGTCGGTGCGAGTCCGTCAGGGACGGGTGTCAGGGGTGGCGGTCCAGGCACGTATCGGCGCCCTCCGGGTGGCCAGAACACTAATATGTGATCACAGATCACACAAGGGTTCCGGTGAGCCCCCGCAGCGCGTAGAGTGCCGCCCGTCTTCCGGGGACGGGTGTCACCGAGCCACTGGAGACACCGCCCATGGAAATGCTGTCCACGATCAGCGGCTGGATATGGAATCCGCTGGCCTATGTCGCCCTCGGGATCGGCGTGCTGTTCACGCTGCTCACCAAGGGCGTCCAGTTCCGCCGCTTCCCCGACATGCTGCGACACCTGCGCTCCGGCGAGGCGGGGGAGGGAGGCCTCACCTCGCTGCAGACCCTCGCCCTGTCCCTGTCCAGCCGGATCGGCGTCGGCTCTATCGCCGGGGTCGCCACGGCCGTCGCCGCCGGTGGCCCCGGCGCCCTCTTCTGGATGGTGATCACCGCACTGCTCGGCTCCACCTGCGCGTACGCCGAGTCCGTCCTCGCGCAGGTCTACAAGCGCCGGGTGCGCGACGAGGACCGCGGCGGCATGCCGTACTACATCAAGTACGGCCTCAAGGCCCCCTGGCTCGCCACCGTCGTCGCGGTGGCGACCCTCATCGGCTACGGCTTCGTCTTCCCCGGCGTCCAGGCCAACAACATCGCCTCCAGCGCCGAGCTGGCCTTCGGAGTCGACGGTCCCGTCGTCGGACTCGTGGTCGCCGCCGTCCTCGGACTGGTCATCGTGGGCGGCACGCGCCGCATCGTGAAGGTCGTCGAGGCCGTCGTCCCGTTCGTGGCGCTCCTCTACGTCCTCAGCGCCCTGGTGATCATCGCGCTCAACATCGAGAAGGTGCCGGACGCCCTCGTGCTCGTCGTCTCCAGCGCCGTGGGCAAGGACCAGGTCTTCGGCGGCATCGTCGGCTTCGCAGTCGCCTGGGGCGTGCGCCGCGCGGTGTTCGCCTCCGCCACCGGCCTGGGCGAGGGCACCTTCGCCGCGGCCGCCGCCACCGTCTCCCACCCCGGCAAGCAGGGCATCGTCCAGGCCTTCAGCATCTACATCGACATCCTGCTGATCTGTACCGCGAGCGGACTGCTCCTCGTCGTCACCGGCGCCTACAACGTCACCGACCCGGCCGGCGGCTACCTCGTCGAGAACGTGCCGGGCGCGGTTGCGGGCCCCAACTACATGCAGGAGGCCATCGATTCGAGCCTGCCCGGCTGGGGCTCCGGCTTCGTCGCGGTGGCCGTGACGATGTTCGCGTTCATCTCGATGGTGTTCTTCTTCTACGTGGCCCAGACAAACCTCGTGTTCCTGCTGGGGGAGCGGCGCAGCAGGCTGTGGGAGGCGCTCGTCAAACTCGGCACGCTCGGCATCGCGTTCACCGGCACCACCGTGACAGCCGACGCCATGTGGGCGGCCGGCGACATCGGCTACGGCATCCTCGGCTGGCTCAACATGGGCGCCGTGCTCCTGCTGATCCCCGTCGTCCACAAGGTCATCCGCGACTACGACCGGCAGCGGCGTGCGGGCCTCGATCCGGTCTTCGACCCGGAGCGGCTCGGCATCAAGGGCGCCGAGTACTGGGTCGAGGAGCCGGCCGAGGTCGCCGAACCCGACCGCGTCTGACCCGGCGATACGAAAGGGCGGGGTGGCGGTGCTCTACGGC
>NZ_JBHYTK010000039.1:0-55721 GCF_042749255.1 Streptomyces sp. NPDC059524
CTCGTGGGGCGCCACCACCGGCTCGTGGAGCTTCGGGTCGGCGGGCGGCTCAGCCCGCCAGGTTGTCCGCCATCTCCTCGGTCAGGTTCGACTCCGTGCCCGGGATGCCGAGGTCCTGCGCGCGCTTGTCCGCCATGGCGAGCAGCCGCCGGATCCGGCCCGCGACCGCGTCCTTGGTGAGCGGCGGGTCGGCGAGCGCGCCCAGCTCCTCCAGGGAGGCCTGCTTGTGCTCCATGCGCAGCCGGCCGGCCGCCGCGAGGTGCTCGGGCACCTCGTCGGCGAGGATCTCCAGGGCGCGCTGCACGCGGGCCCCGGCGGCGACGGCGGCGCGGGCCGAACGGCGCAGGTTCGCGTCGTCGAAGTTCGCCAGCCGGTTCGCCGTGGCGCGGACCTCGCGGCGCATCCGCCGCTCCTCCCAGGCCAGCACCGACTCGTGGGCTCCCATACGGGTGAGCAGGGCGCCGATCGCGTCGCCGTCACGGACGACGACCCGGTCCACGCCGCGCACCTCACGGGCCTTCGCCGCGATGGACAGCCGGCGGGCGGCGCCCACCAGGGCCAGCGCGGCCTCCGGGCCCGGGCAGGTCACCTCGAGCGAGCTGGAACGGCCCGGCTCCGTCAGCGAGCCGTGCGCCAGGAACGCCCCGCGCCAGGCGGCCTCGGCGTCGCAGGTGGCCCCCGAGACCACCTGCGGCGGAAGACCCCGGATCGGGCGGCCGCGGCCGTCCACGAGCCCGGTCTGCCGGGCCAGCTGGTCGCCGCCCGCCACCACACGTACGACGAAGCGCGAGCCTCGGCGCAGTCCGCCGGGTGCCATCACGATCAGCTCGGAACTGTGTCCGAAGATCTCGAGAATGTCGCGCTTGAGCCGCCGGGCGGCCATCGCGGTGTCCAGCTCCGCCTCGATCACGATGCGGCCGCTCACCAGGTGGAGGCCGCCGGCGAACCGCAGAATGGCCGACACCTCGGCCTTCCTGCAGCAGGTCCGGGTGACGGGGAGCCGGGCAATCTCGTCCTTCACCGCTGCCGTCATCGCCATGGGCCGATCCTTCCATGCATCCGAAAAATACGGTCGTACGCGGCGGCCAACAGCTCCGGATCGTGCCTCGGAGTTCCGTCGGGCCTGGCCACCGGCGCCAGCTCGACCGCGGCACCGAAGCGCTCCTTGGCGGCGTCGGTGAGGGACTCACGATCGGGCACGGCGGCCTCGTCGGCCAGCACCACGTCCAGGGCGAGTTTAGGGGCGTGTCGTCCCAAAACCTCCAAATGACGCTGCGGTGAGAACCCTTCGGTTTCTCCGGGCTGCGGCGCGAGGTTCAGCGAGAGGACCCGGCGGGCCTTCGTCTCGACCAGCGCGTCCAGCAGTTCGGGCACGAGCAGGTGCGGGATCACCGAGGAGAACCAGGATCCCGGGCCGAGCACCACCCAGTCCGCGTCGAGCACCGCGGCGACCGCCTCCGGGACGGCCGGCGGGTCGTGCGGCACCAGGTGCACGGACTGCACCTCGCCCGGCGTGAGCGCGACCGTGGCCTGTCCGCGGACGGTGTCGATGTCGTCCGGGCGGTCCGGGTCGTGCCCCTTGACCAGGGCCTGGAGCTCCAGCGGCACCGCCGACATGGGCAGCACGCGCCCGTGCGCGCCGAGCAGCTTGCCGACCAGGTCCAGGGCCTGGACGTGGTCGCCGAGCTGCTCCCACAGGGCGACGATCAGCAGATTGCCGACCGCGTGCCCGTTCATCTCCCCCGGCGACTGGAAGCGGTGCTGGATGACGCGGGACCAGGTCTGGCCCCAGTCGTCGTCGCCGCACAGGGCCGCGAGGGCCTTGCGCAGGTCGCCGGGCGGCAGCACGCCCAGCTCGTCGCGCAGGCGCCCGCTGGAGCCGCCGTCGTCGGCGACCGTCACGACCGCCGTGAGGTCACCCGTGATGCGGCGCAGGGCGGCCAGCGACGCGGACAGGCCCATGCCCCCGCCGAGGGCGACGACCTTGGGCGTCGCGCCCCTGCCACGCGCCGGTGTCGTGCGCCTGCTGCGCAGCCGGCTGGTGAGCCGCAGCGTACGTCCCGTCATTCGCGGCCCATGTCCCGGTGGACGACCACGGTCTCCACACCCTGCGCGGCGAGGCGGGCGGCGAGCTTCTCCGAAGTGGCGACGGAGCGGTGCTTGCCACCGGTGCAGCCGACCGCGATGGTCACGTAGCGCTTGCCCTCGCGGCGGTAGCCGGCCGCGATCAGCTGGAGCAGCTCCGTGTAGCGGTCGAGGAACTCCTTGGCGCCGGGCTGCGAGAAGACGTAGTTCGACACCTCCTCGTTGAGGCCGGTGAAGGGGCGCAGCTCCGGGACCCAGTGGGGGTTCGGCAGGAAGCGCATGTCGACGACGAGGTCGGCGTCGACGGGCAGGCCGTACTTGAAGCCGAACGACATGACGGTGGCCCGCAGCTCGGGCTCCTCCTCGCCCGCGAACTGGGCGTCCATCTTGGCGCGCAGCTCGTGCACGTTGAGGCTGGAGGTGTCGATGACGAGGTCGGCGTCGCCGCGCAGCTCGCGCAGCAGTTCGCGCTCGGCGGCGATGCCGTCGACGATGCGGCCGTCGCCCTGGAGGGGGTGCGGGCGGCGCACCGACTCGAAGCGGCGTACGAGGGCCTCGTCCGAGGACTCCAGGAAGACGATCCGCCGCGTGACGTTCTTGGACTCGAGGTCGGCGAGGGACTCGCGGAGGTTGTCGAAGAAGCGGCGGCCGCGGACGTCGACGACCACGGCGATCCGCGCGACGTTGCCCTGGGACCGGGCACCGAGCTCCACCATGGTGGGGATCAGGGCCGGCGGCAGGTTGTCGACGACGAACCAGCCGAGGTCCTCCAGGCACTTCGCCGCCGTGGAGCGGCCCGCGCCGGACATGCCGGAGATGATGACCAGCTCGGGGATGGCGGCCTCGGGGACGCCGGGCGCCTCCGCGTGGTGGGCCGCGCCGGGGGTGTCGGTACCGGGGGCGTCCGTCCCGGCCTTGTCGTCGCTGGCGCCTGGGGTGCTCATGTCCGCTCCGCGCTCGTTCTGTGGGTGGTGCTCGCTCATGGTTCCTGCCCCCGTCGTTCTTCCGGGGTGCCCGCGGTGACGGGTCCCCCGCCGGTCGGCGCGTCCGTCGCGCCGGCCGGTGTCTGCTCTTCGTCTTCCAGGATCTCTCCGGTGGCCGTGTTCACCGCGGGCGCCGCCGGTGCCGCTTGCGCGAAGGCCGCGAGGATCGTCTCGGCCGTCCTGCGGCCTATGCCCGGGACCTCGCAGATCTGGTCGATTGTGGCGGACCGTAGCCGCTTCACCGAACCGAAGTGCTTGATCAGTGCCTGTTTGCGCGCGTCGCCCAGTCCGGGTACGTCGTCCAGGGGACCGGCCTTGAACCGCTTGGCCCGCTTGCTGCGCTGGTAGGTGATCGCGAAGCGGTGCGCCTCGTCGCGGACGCGCTGCAGGAGGTAGAGGCCCTCGCTGGTGCGGGGCAGGACCACCGGGTCGTCCTCACCGGGGACCCAGACCTCTTCGAGGCGCTTGGCGAGGCCGCACACCGCGATGTCGTCGATGCCCAGCTCGTCCAGGGCCCGCCGGGCCGCCGCGACCTGCGGCTGGCCGCCGTCCACGACGACGAGCTGCGGCGGGTAGGCGAACTTCTTCGGCCGGCCGTCGTCCTCGGTGAGCCGCGACTCGACCGGGCCCTCTTCGTCGTCCAGCTCGGTGTCGGACCACTCGGCGGACTTCTCCTGGGCGGCCAGGTAGCGCTTGAAGCGGCGGGTGATGACCTCGTGCATGGAGCGGACGTCGTCCTGCCCCTCGAAGCCCTTGATCTGGAAGCGGCGGTACTCGCTCTTGCGGGCGAGGCCGTCCTCGAAGACGACCATGGACGCGACGACGTCGTCTCCCTGGAGGTGCGAGATGTCGTAGCACTCGATGCGCAGCGGGGCGCTGTCCAGGTCGAGGGCCTCGGCGATCTCCTCCAGGGCGCGCGAGCGCGTGGTGAGGTCGGAGGCGCGCTTCGTCTTGTGGAGGGCCAGTGCCTGCAGCGCGTTGCGGTGCACGGTCTCCATGAGGGCCTTCTTGTCGCCACGCTGCGGGATGCGCAGGGACACGTTCGACCCGCGGCGCTCGGTGAGCCAGGTCTGGATGGGCTCCACGGGGTCGGGCAGCGCCGGGACGAGCACCTCCTTGGGGACCGCGTCCCCACTCTCCTCCCCGTAGAGCTGCTGGAGCGCGTGCTCGACGAGGTCGCCGCTGGTGACGGCCTCCACCTTGTCGGTGACCCAGCCGCGCTGGCCGCGCACCCGTCCGCCGCGGACGTGGAAGATCTGGACGGCGGCCTCCAGCTCGTCCTCGGCCAGGGCGATGAGGTCGGCGTCGGTGGCGTCGGCGAGGACGACGGCGCTCTTCTCCATGGCCTTGCGCAGCGCCTCGATGTCGTCGCGCAGGCGGGCCGCCCGCTCGTACTCCATCTCCTCCGCGGCGGCCGTCATGTCCTTCTCCAGACGGCGGATGTACGTGCCGGTGCGGCCGGCCATGAAGTCGCAGAACTCCTCGGCGAGTTCACGGTGCTCGTCCGGGCTGACGCGGCCGACGCACGGGGCGGAGCACTTGCCGATGTAGCCGAGCAGGCAGGGGCGGCCGGTGCGGGCCGCGTTCTTGAACACGCCCGCGGAGCAGGTGCGGACGGGGAAGACACGCAGGAGGAGGTCGACCGTGTCGCGGATCGCCCAGGCGTGGCCGTAGGGGCCGAAGTAGCGGACGCCCTTCTTCTTCTGGCCGCGCATCACCTGGACGCGGGGGAACTCCTCGTTCATCGTCACGGCGAGGTACGGGTAGCTCTTGTCGTCGCGGTACTTCACGTTGAACCGCGGGTCGTACTCCTTGATCCAGGAGTACTCCAGCTGGAGCGCCTCGACCTCCGTGGACACCACCGTCCACTCCACGGACGCGGCCGTGGTGACCATCGTGCGGGTGCGCGGGTGCAGGTTCGCCAGGTCCTGGAAGTAGTTCGCCAGGCGCTGGCGCAGGCTCTTCGCCTTTCCGACGTAGATCACCCTGCGGTGCTCGTCGCGGAACCTGTACACCCCCGGGGAGTCGGGAATCTGTCCCGGCTGGGGGCGGTAGCTGGAGGGGTCGGCCATGTCAGACACCCTACTGTCGGGCACGGACATCACCGGGGCAGACTAGGGAGCGCCCCGTGATCCCCGCCGCTGAAGGAGAACCCTCGCGTGAAGCGTCCGACCGCCCGTGACGTGGCGGAGCTCGCCGGTGTGTCCCGTGCCGCCGTGTCCTTCGTCTTCAGCGGACGCGCCCAGGGCAACCTCTCAGCCGAGACGCAGCGTCGCATCCGCGAGGCCGCCGACGAGCTCGGCTACCGGCCCGACGAGGTGGCGCGGTCGTTGCGCGGACGGCGCACCGGGGTGATCGGGATGCTCAGCGACGAGATCGCCACCAGCCCGTTCGCCGGGCGCATGGTGCTGGGCGCGATGGAGGCGGCACGCGCGCGTGGGCATCAGATCCTGCTCCTGGAGTCGCGCCGGGACCCGGCCGCGGAGGCCGAGGCGATCGCCGAGCTGCGGGCCCGCCGGGTCGACGGTCTGGTGTACGCGTCGATGGAGCTGCGCACGACGGAGGTGCCGGCGGGGGTCGATCCGGCGCGCACGGTGCTCGCCAACTGCCTGCCGCGCGAGGCGGGTTCGTACGCGGCCGTGGTGGCCGACGAACGGGCGGGCGGGCGCCGCGCGGTGGACGCGCTGATCGCCGCGGGGCACCGTGACATCGCGCTGCTGGGCGGGGCGGTGGGCAACATCGCGGCGGAGGATCGCGCGCGCGGCTTCACCGACGGGATGGGCGCGGCCGGTCTGGAGGTGCGCGAGGCCTGGATGCTGCGGGCCGGCTGGCAGATCGACGAGGGCTACGCCGCGGCGCTGCGGGTGCTCGGTGAGGCGGAGCGTCCCACCGGGGTCGTGTGTGCGAACGACCGGGTGGCGGCCGGGGTGCTGCTGGCGGCGGCCCGGCTGGGCATCGCGGTCCCGGAGGCGCTGTCGGTGGTGGGCTACGACGACCAGGACCACATGGCCGACCGGCTCGTCCCGGCGCTCACCACGGTCGCCCTACCTCATCACGCGATGGGGGCGGCGGCGGTGGACGCGCTGCTCGACGCGGTCGAGCGGGACGAGCCGGTGGCCACGGGCGACGTGGTCCGCCTCCCGTGTCCCCTGGTCGAGCGGGCATCGGTGGCGAAGCCCGGCGAGGCCTGAGCCGACTCCGGACCACCCGGTTCTCTCGGACCATCCGGTTCTCTCGGACCGCCCGGACCGCCCAGACCTCCCGGGCCGCCCGTCCGGCCTCCTGCGCCTCGGCCACCGAGGAGCACGTCATACGTAACACGGGGCGACCGGCGATCAGCGGCTCGGTCCGTCATACGTACAACGGCACTCGTCGAGCCGGGCGCCCGGCACCCGGGTGGCCGGTTGCCGAGTGCCGGATACCCGGGTGTCAGCCGAGGTCGTACGTGATGATCCTCAGGTCCTCGAAGACGGCCGGGCCGCCGGAGGAGTAGAGCGCGATGCGGTCGTCGCCGGGGAGCGGGAAGGCCTGGTGGGTGTGGACGTGGCGGCCGTCCCCGACGAACAGTTCGACGGTGGTGCGGTCGACGAAGACGCGCACGTCGAGGGAGCCGGCGGCGGCGTCGACGGGGGTGTGGGTCTCGGCGGGGCCGCCCGGGGTGATGGTGCCGCCGCGGTTGACGTAGGCGAAGCCGCCGGCGACGTACACGCCGACGTCGATGTGACGCAGTCCGCCGGGCGCCTTGCGGAGCTGGAAGCCGAGGTTCTCGGTCGTGCCGGGTGTCCAGCGGAGCCGGGCGCGGATCTCGTAGGAGGTGCCGGTGACGTCGAGGGCCTTGCTGCCGTCGACGGTGACGTCGCCGAGCTTCTTCGTGCCGGTGGCGTAGCGGTCGAGGGCCGGGGCGGGCCGGGAGGCGAGGTGGTAGGTGCCGTCGCCCGCGCGTTCCAGGGTGAGTTCGCGGGTGAGGGAGTCGGTGCCGTTGAAGCCGTCGGCGACGAGGGTCGGCGTGTTGTGCGGGTAGGTCCAGTTGTTGGTCCAGGCGAAGGCGTACCGGGCGGCGGGGTCGACGGTGCCGTCGGCGGCGCGCTTCTCGCAGGTGACGGCCGCGTAGAAGTCGGGGCCGTGGTCGAGCCACTGGGGTTCGGTGGCGTCGGGGCTGAAGGTGGTGCCGTCGAAGTCGCCGGTCCAGTAGGCGTACGTGGCCGGCAGGCCGCGCTGGGTGCCGTTGGCGGAGGCCGCGAGGATCCAGTGCGCGGTGCCGTCCGCGGCCCGGATCTCGAACAGGTCCGGGCATTCCAGGGTGCCGAGGTCGTCGCGGGTGAAGCCGCTGCGGTACGTCCATGACCGCAGATCGGCGGAGGTGTACAGGCCGATCTTGTGCCCTTCGGCGAGGGCCGCGACCCAGCGTCCGCGTGCCTCGTCCCACAGCACCTTGGGGTCGCGGAAGTCCTTGCCCCCGGGGTTGGGGAGCACCGGGTCGTCACTGTGGGAGGTGAAGGTGCGGCCGTGGTCGGTGGAGTACCAGAGGTACTGGGCCTGGGAGGCGGTGCCGGCGTCGGGCTCCATGGTGATCAGCGCGATGACGGCGCCCGCACCGAACCCGGCGGTGTTCTTCTCGTCGACGACCGCGCTGCCCGACCAGACGTCACCGGCGGGGATGGCGTCCTTGGGGACGGCGACCCCCTCGTCGCGGTACCGGACGAGGTCGGTGCTGGTGGCGAGGCGCCAGGCGGTGCCCTCGGATCCGGTGAGGTAGTCGGCGTTGTAGAGGTAGTAGTACAGGTACTGGCCGTTCACCCAGATCGGGCGCTGCGGATCGTTCTTCCAGTTGTCGGGAACGGTGAAGTGGTAGGCGGCGCGGAAGCTGCCGAGACCGGCCGCTTTCGGTGCCGCGGCCGCGCGGCGGGACGGCAGTGCGGCGGCCGCGAGAGCGGTGGAGCCGACGGACAGCAGCGCGGCGCGCCGGCTCAGCGAGCGCGCGCCGCCGGCCGCGGCGGTGTTCCCGGCCGCGCTCTTCCTGCGTCCGGCGGGCATGTCCTGCGCGGGCACGTCTCGTGCGGGCACCTCTCGTGCGGGCATGGCGAACCGACCTTTCGACCAAGGGGATGTTCCGGCGGGGAACGAGGGAGGGCGGTCGCAACCCTAACTCGTGATAGGTCTTGCCGCGCAAGGGTCTTCGGGCATTTCGAAGAAGCTCGCGCAGCCCTCTTGACGGCGCCGTCCGCACCCTCACATCATCCGGAGGCCACGCCAACTATCACGAGTTAGGCCTCTCGGTATGACCCGGAGTCACTTCCCGCCCAGCCGTCGCACCGTGTTGCGCGCCGGCGGCTGGTCCCTGGCCGCCGGCGGTCTCGCCGCCACCGGCGCGAGCTGGGACCGGCTGACCGCCGCCGACATCCCCGGGCGCGACGGTTCGATGCTCACCGTCGCGGTCCTCGGCGCCGCGATCGACCCGACCATGCAGAAGGTGCTGGCCGACGGATTCCAGGAACTGCACCCGGACATCCCGGTGCGGCTGCTGGCCGTCCAGGCCAAGGACTGGAACGACTTCTTCGCGAAGATCCTCACGCAGATCGCCGCGGGCCGGGCGCCCGATGTGGTGTACGTCGCGACGGAGGGCGTCCAGTTGTTCGCCGACCGCCTCGGCGTCCCGCTCGACGCGCGCGGGAAGCGGGACGCCGCCGAGCTCAAGGAGTACTTCGCCGACGTCCACCCGTCGCTCGTCGAATCGATGATGTACGAGGGCTCGCTGTACCAGCTGCCCGTCGAGTTCAACGCCGCGGACATGTACCTCAGCACCACCGTCCTCCGGCGCACCGGCGTCGAACTCCCGCCGGACGACTGGGACCGTGACGACTTCACCCGCCTCCTGCGCACCATGAAGCGCAAGGGCGGGGCGCACTTCACGCCGTTCTACTGGACCAATCGCCTGTGGGGCGGGGTGGTTCCCTGGCTGTTCGTCAACGACACCAACATCCTGCGCGAGTCCAGGGCTCCGGGCGGGGAGTGGCTGTGGAACTCCTTCTACGACGCGCGGCAGCGCGCGGGCCGCGGCGGGGGCTTCCGCTGGACGACGCCGACCGCCACGGCCGACCGCACCGTCGAGACGTACGAGTATCTCGCCGGTCTCGTCCATGACGGGCTCTGTTCACGGCCCGAGGGCGGCAGCGGCACGAACCTGGTCGGCGCCTTCTCCACCGGCCGGGTCGGCGCGACGCCCGCCGGCGGCTTCTGGGCGGGCGGACTGCACCAGGCGGGCGTGGCGCGCGACGCGTACGACGCCACGTACTTCCCCCGCTGGCGGTCGCAGCGCCACCAGTTCGGCGGGGCGGGCTACGCGATCCTGCGCACCTCCCGGCGCCAGGACGAGGCCTGGGAGTTCGTGAAGTACTCGACCCGCAAGGACGTCATGACCTCGCTGTTCGCGGCGAACACGACGACTCCGGCGCGGCGTTCGCTGCTCACCGCGCAGCGGTACGCGCGGACGGGCCCCGCCCACTGGGACGTCTTCTACGACACCTTCGACCGTTTCCCCACGACCGGCCCGATCCCCGCCCCTCCGCAGGTCGCCGCCGTGGAACTGGCCCTGACCAAGCACACCGCCACCGCTCTCGACTCGCCGCGCAAGGTCGCGCCGGCGCTGCGGGCGATGCAGGCGGACCTGGAGCACGCCATGGAGCGTGGGATATGAGAAGCCGAAGCCGTACGACGGACCGCGCCGCGGGCGGGGTCGCGAGGGACCGGGCGGCGCAGCGGCGGCAGCGATGGACGGCCCGGCTGTTCCTGGCACCGACCGTGATCGGCGTCGTCGTGTTCACCGTGGTGCCGATCGCGGGGTCGGTCGTGCTGTCGTTCTTCCGCTGGAACGTGATCGACCCGGCGCACTACACCGGACTCGACAACTACCGTGCTCTGGCGACCGATTCCTCGGTCCGCGCAGCGTTCGGCAACACCCTGCTGTTCATGGTGTTCGCCGTCTCGCTGCAACTGCTGATCGCGCTCGTCCTGGCGCTGGCCCTGCAGGGCCGGATGCCGAACTGGGTTCGGCAGGCGCTGCGTTCGGCTTTCTTCTTCCCGCTCGTCCTGAGCGCGGCCTCGGTGTCCGTCGTGATGAAGTACCTGTTCAACCAGGACTTCGGGGTCGTGAACTGGCTGATCGGGCAGGCCGGCGCGTCACCCGTGCCCTGGCTGACGGACGAGACGTGGGCGCTGTCCGCCGTGGTCCTCGTCTATGTGTGGCAGCAGTTCGGCTTCTCGTTCCTGCTGTTCGTCGGCGGGCTGGCGAACATTCCGAAGGAGCTCCACGAGGCCGCCGCCGTCGACGGAGCGACCGGGCTGCGCAAGCATCTGCGGATCACGCTGCCGCTGCTCTCCCCCACCTTCCTGGTGGCCTCGGTGGTCGGTGTGATCAACGCCCTGCAGGTCTTCGAGCAGCCCTACGTGCTCACGGACGGCGGGCCGGGCGACTCGACCCGGACCGTGGTGATGGTCCTCTACCAGACCGCCTTCGAGGAGCTCCGGTTCGGCGAGGCCTCGGCGGTCGGCGTCGTCCTGTTCGCCCTGATTCTCGTCGTCACGGCGCTGCAGTTCCGGCTCAGCCGCCGCTTCGTGCACTACCAGTGACTGGTTGGAGAGGTCGACCCGCGATGACCGCAGTTCCCTTCACCGAGAAGACGCGGCGCCCCGAGGGCGGTGGCGTCGCCGCGCGCCTGGGCTCGCTCACCACCCGCCGCCTGGGCGTCCTCGGGCGCGTCGCCGGGCTCGCGCTCGTGGCGCTGCTGACCATCGGGCCCGTGGTGTGGACGGTGTCCACGTCCCTGCGCACGCCCGCCGAGTCCTTCGATCTGCCTCCGCGGATCATCCCGGCGCACGGCACGCTCGACGCCTACCGAGGCGTCTTCCAGCAGCTCGACGTCTGGCTGATCGCGCTCAACTCCGCGCTCGTGACCGGCCTGATCGCGATCGGGCAGATGATCTCGGCCGCGCTCGCCGGGTACGCGTTCGCCCGTCTCGACTTCCGTTTCAAGAAGCCCCTGTTCGGACTGGTCCTCGCCACGATGATGGTGCCGGTCCAGATCACCATCGTGCCCGTGTTCCTGATCCTCAAGGAGATAGGGCTGACGGACACGCTGCTCGGCCTGATCGTGCCGGCCGTGCCGACCGCCTTCGGGACGTTCCTGATGCGCCAGTACTTCCTGACGATGCCCAAAGAACTCGGCGAGGCGGCGATGATCGACGGGGCGGGACCCTGGCGGGTCTTCCGGTCCGTGTACGCGCCCCTGGCCCGACCCGGTCTGGCGATCGTCGGGGTACTCGCCTTCAACTATCACTGGAACGAGTTCTTCCGGCCGCTGATCCTGGAGACCAGCAACGAGAACTTCACGATGCCGCTCGGCCTCGTCTCGCTCCAGGGCAACCTCGGCACCGGGTCGATCTCGGTGGTGCTCGCGGGGGTCGTGCTCTCGATGATCCCGGCGGTCGCCGTGTTCGTCATCGGCCAGCGACCGCTCCGCGAGGGGATCACGTCCTCGGGCCTGAAAGGCTGAGGCCTGCTGAGGCCTGTTGAGGCCTGTTGAAAAGCTGAGGCCGAAGGACCGGAGACGCAGAGGGCCGAGGGTCAGGGCGAGACGATGAGCTTGCCGCCCTCGGCCTTCGCCTTGAGCTCGGTGAGCGGAACGGTCGCCGGCTCGTGCAGCACCTTGCCGGTGGTGGCGTCGAACTTGCTGCCGTGGCAGTTGCACGTCAGCTCCGTACCCTTCAGCATCCGGATCGGGCAGCCCGCGTGCGTGCAGACGGTGCTGAACGCCTTGTACGTCCCGTCCTCGGCGCGGCTCACCACCACGTTCTCGTCGTTGTAGAGCTTCGCCCCGCCCTTCGGGACGTCCTCGGCGCTGCCGAGGTCGACTGGCGCGCTGGGAGCGGCCGCCGAGCCGCCGTCCTCCGGGGAGCACGCGGTCAGCCCGAGCCCGACCGTCCCCGCCACGGCCACCCCGCGCAGAGCGGTACGGCGGGACAGGCGTGCACTGCTGGACAGGGGCGTGCCGGGCATCTGGGCTCCACGTTCGGTGACGGTGCGATCGAGACGCACCCACCGCCCGGCCGACCTGGCCGCCCCTTCGGGCTCCACGTACCGAACGGGAACGGGGGGTACGGATGTGACGATACCGGCGGCGAACGGAACACCCGACGGGCCCCCGGGTGACCTGCGCGACATGCCTGCGGGGTGGGGCGGCGGCGCCATAGCGGCGGGCTCGTCGCGGAGCCGACCGGCGGGGCGGCTGGCCGGCAGGGCGGCTGCGACATCCCGCGCGGACAGGGACCGGGGGCGGGGCGAGAAGCGGGCCGCGCCGGAGTGGGGTGCGGGCGGCAGCGCTGCGGCTGCCGCCCCCACAGATCGGACTGGCAGGGCAGGGCAGCTGCGGTGGCGGCACGAAACAGGACAGCGGCCACCCAGAGGCTGGGCCCCACCAGGCAGAGAGGGCAGAGGCCCCCCAGCCCTGCCGGCCGGAGGACCGTCCCCGCTCACACCCCCTCCACCACCGCCTCCCACGCGGACACCGACACGTCCCCCGCCCCCTGCACCAGGTCCACCGACAGGGGCCCGGCCGGGGCGGGGTACACCTTTTCCGTCAGCACGACCCGGTCGTCCCAGAACGCCTCGATCAGCGGCCCGTCCACGAACACCCGCAGGCGTCCACCCGTGCCGCCGGAGGCCACCGCGACCACCGACGAGGCACGGGGGTACGGGTGCGTGCCCGACGCCGGCGTCGCCGAACGGTCAAGTGTGAGCGAGCCCCGCGTCGGATTGACCCGCAGCTCGACCCCGGTGCCCAGCCGGACCGCGAGTTCCGTGTCGGGCTGGGCGACAGCGATGTCGACCTGCACCTCGTACGCCGCCGGCAGCTCCTCCCCGACCCCGACGGCCCGCCCGCGCAGCCCCGCGAGCTCCCGCGCGGGTGCCACCCTCAGCGAACCGTCCGCGTGCGCGCCGACCTCTCTCGGATACGTGAGGCAACCGGCCCAGCCCGCCGCGACGGATTCGGCCTCGGTGCGTGACTCCCAACTCCAGCCCCACACAAGCGTCCTGTCGTCCTCGACGAGCGCGGTGGGCGCGTAACAGTCCCGGCCATGGTCGAACAGACCTCCCGCGGCGGGCTCGAAACGCAACCCGCCCCCGCCTTCCCCCGCGGGCCTGAGCACACCGGTCAGATACGCGGTCGCGTACGTGATGTCGTCGATCCACAGGGAGAGCAACAGCACCCAGCGCCCGTCCCCCGTCGGCAGCAGTGCCGGACACTCCCAGGCCGTCGCGGGCGCCGCGTGCCGTCCGGCGACGGGGTCGGCCGCGTCAAGCAGCGACCCGGCGTACGTCCACCGCGTCATCGAGTCCACGCGGTAGAGCAGCACGTCGGGCCGCCCGCCCCGGTGCCCCGCACCGACGACCGCCCAGCGCCGCCCCTCATGGGTGAAGAGGTACGGGTCGCGGAACGCGATGAGATCGAGGCCGGGCGGCGGGCCGGGCACGACGGGGTCCGGTTCGGCCTTGAACGAGCCGATGGTCGAATCGGTGGCCCGGGCCAGCATCACGGAGCCGACGCCGTCGCGGCGGTCCATGCCGGTGTAGACGGCGGTCGGGATGCCGTCGTCCACGACCGCGCACCCGGACCAGGCACCGAGCTCGTCGGGCGTGCCCGGCGTGGGGGTCAGCGCGACCCCGTGATCCGTCCAGCGCACGAGGTCCGGGCTGGAGGCATGGCCCCAGTGAATGTCGCCCCAGACCGCCGCGTGCGGGTTGTGCTGGAAGAACAGGTGGTAGCGGCCGTCGTGGAAGAGCGGCCCGTTGGGGTCGTTGCACCAGCGGCCGGCACCGGGCCGCACGTGCAGACGCGGAACGTCCCGGTCGACGGCGACGGCGGGCGGGTACGGACGGGTGGCCCGGTCGGACATGCGCCTTCTCCTTGCTTCTGCTGACTCCTGCCGACTCCACCGAGTTCCGGCGAGGTCTTGATTTCGCGAACCTAACACGTGATAGTTGTGCCGCCCTAGCACGTGACAGGAAAGGTGCGAGGGACTTCGGATCACCGCCCGCCGGAACACCGGGAACCACCCGGAACACCACCGCCCCACCCCCGGTCGCAGTCCGCGGCCGCACACGGACTCCAGGCGGAGCCATTCGTTCCGGCATCATGAACGGGCGCCACAGGCGCGAGGGAGCGCAGCACATGACCGACCAGACCACCGGGCAGGGCCCGACCACGGGGCATCACGGTGCCCCCGCAGTCGCCACCGGCCCGAGCCGCCGCCGGCTGAACTTCACGCTCGTCAGCGCGGCCCTGTTCATGTTCTTCGTGACCTGGTCGCTGTCCTGGTCACTCTTCTCCATCTGGCTGACCCAGGACATCGGCCTCTCAGCCGGCCGCAGCTCCCTCGTGATCAGCGCCAACGCCATCGGCTGCCTGGTCACCATGCCGGTCTACGGCTACCTCCAGGACAAGCTCGGCCTGCGCAAGAACCTCCTGTACTGGGTCTCCGGCCTGATGCTCCTCGTGGGCCCCATGTACATCTACGTGTACGGGCCGCTGCTGAAGACCCAGTTCGCCCTCGGCCTGCTGGTCGGGGCCGCCTATCTCGCCATGGCGTTCGCCGTCGCCGTCGCCACGCTGGAGAGCTACACGGAGCGCCTCGGCCGCTTCCACGGTTTCGAGTTCGGCCGCGCCCGCATGTTCGGCTCGCTGGGCTGGGCCGCGGCGACGTTCTTCGCGGGCCGGCTGTTCAACATCGATCCCCGTCTCAACTTCTGGGCCGCCTCCGTCTCGGCCGCCGTCTTCCTCGTCCTGATCGTCTCGATCCGGGTCACCGACGGGCGTCGCTCGGCCGCCGTGGAAGCCGCCGCCTCCTCCGTGTCGATGGCCGACGTGAAGTCCCTGCTGCGCTACCCGGCCTTCTGGGGGCTCCTGCTCTTCGTGATCGCCGTGACCGCGACGTACAACACGTACGACCAGATGTTCCCCTCGTACTTCGCCTCGCTGTTCTCGACAGCCGGCGAGGGCAACCGGATGTACAGCGATCTCAACTCCGTGCAGGTCTTCCTAGAAGCCGGCGGCATGGCGCTCGCCCCCTTCCTCGTGAACCGGCTCGGCCCCAAGAAGTCCCTGCTGCTGTCCGGCTGCATCATGGCCGCCCGCATCGGCCTGTCCGGTCTCGTCACCGATCCGGCCGCCATCTCCGCGGTCAAGCTGATGCACGCCGCCGAACTGCCGATCATGCTCATCGCGATCTTCAAGTACATCAACCTGCACTTCGAGTCGCGTCTGTCCTCCTCGATCTACTTGGTCGGCTTCCAGCTCGCCGCGCAGTTGGGCGCGGCCGTGATCTCGCCCCTGGCCGGCATCGGCTACGACTCCATCGGGTTCGCCCGCACTTATCTCCTGCTGGCCGGTGTCGTCGCCCTGTTCACCGCGCTCTCGGTCCTCACGCTCCGGCCCGACGCGAAGGCGCTCTCCGGGAGCGCGCTGCCCGACCCGGCCCTCGCCGCACCCGCCGGCCGCGAGAACGCGTCGGAGTCGGGCGAGCACGAGACCCTGCTCCCCGCGAAGCTCTAGCCTGCCCACGGGTGGCATCGGCGCGTGCCCGCGGTGCCACCCGCCCCGCCCGACCTCCACACCGTCGCACCACGCCGCGCCACTCCGCAGCAGCCGCCCCACCCCGAACCACCCGAGAGGAACCACCGTGATCGTCGTCGCCGGAGAGGCCCTGATCGACCTCGTCCCGCAGGGGCCGAACGCCGGTGCCGGGCCGGACGGGGGCCGGGGCCCGCTCCCCGACCTCGCTCCGCGCCTGGGCGGCGGCCCCTACAACACGGCGGTGGCGCTGGGCCGGCTCGGCTCCCCCGTCGCCTTCTGCTCCCGCGTGTCCCGTGACGCGTTCGGCGAGGCCCTTCTCGGCGGGCTACGGAAGGCCGGCGTGGACGTCTCCCCCGTACAGCGGGGCGACGAGCCGACGACGCTGGCCGTCGCCTCCATCGGCGCCGACGGCTCCGCCGGATACTCCTTCTACGTGGAGGGCACCGCCGACCGGCTGTTCGCGGTGCCGGGCGCCTTGCCCGTGGGGACGCGGGCGGTGTCGTTCGGCACCTGCTCGCTCGTGCTGGAGCCGGGCGCCACCGCGTACGAGGAGCTGATGCGGTCCGCCGCCGCCTCGGGGGTCTTCACGGCGCTCGACCCCAACATCCGGGCCGGCCTGATCCCCGACCCGGACGCCTACCGCGCCCGCTTCAAGAGCTGGCTGCCCTCGACGGCCCTGCTGAAGCTGTCCGAGGAGGACGCCCGGTGGCTGGGCGGCACCCCTCAGGAATGGCTGACCGCCGGCCCGTCGGCCGTGGTCGTCACGAGCGGCGGCGAGGGCCTGACCGTCTTCACCCGGGACGGCGCAACCCACTCCGTGCCGGGCGAGGACGTGGACGTCGTGGACACGATCGGTGCGGGCGACACCGTCAACGCGGCGCTGCTGCACGGACTTTCGGCGCTCGACGCCCTCTCTCCCATCGCGCTCGGGCAGTTGAGCGGCGAACACTGGAGCCGGTTGCTGCGCTTCGCCGCCCGCGCCGCGGCGATCACGTGCTCCCGGGCGGGCGCGGAGCCGCCGTACGCCGCCGAGGTCGGCTCCCTGTAGCCGCCTCCTCCAGCCCACACCCCCGCCTTCCCCTCCCTTCTTTCCCTCTCCAGTTGTCAACGTGCGTCCGGCGTCGGCCGGTTGATCAGAGAACGCACAGCGCCCCGCGGGGAGTTCCCACGGGGCGCCGAAAATTTCACGGAGCGTGACGGGGTCGCCACGCACCCGCACTCTCTGTTGTCGCGGTTCAGGCCTTGCGCGTCCGGCTCGTCGCCTTCTTCGCAGCCGCCTTGGTCGCCTTGGCCGTCTTGACCGTCTTCGCGGTCGCGGTCTTCTTCGCCGGAGCCTTGGCCGCCGCGGCGACGGCCTTCTTGGCCGACTTGCGCGTCCGCGCCGCCGGCACCACGGCGTCGCCCACCCGGTCCGCGCCCAGCACGTCCTGGAGGAACTTGCCGGTGTGGCTCGTCGGGACGGCCGCGACCTGCTCCGGGGTGCCCTCGGCGACGACCAGACCGCCTCCGTTGCCCCCCTCCGGGCCCATGTCGACGATCCAGTCGGCCGTCTTGATCACGTCGAGGTTGTGCTCGATCACGATGACCGAGTTCCCCTTGTCGACGAGGCCCGACAGGACCGTGATCAGCTTGCTGATGTCCTCGAAGTGCAGACCGGTGGTCGGCTCGTCGAGCACGTAGACCGTGCGGCCCGTCGAACGCTTCTGCAGCTCGCTCGCGAGCTTCACGCGCTGCGCCTCACCGCCGGAGAGGGTCGGCGCCGACTGCCCGAGACGGACGTAGCCGAGGCCCACGTCGTTGAGTGTCCTCAGGTGACGGGCGATCGCCGGGACCGCCTCGAAGAAGCCGAGGGCCTCCTCGATCGGCATGTCCAGGACCTCGGCGATGGACTTGCCCTTGTAGTGGACCTCCAGGGTCTCGCGGTTGTACCGCGCACCGTGGCAGACCTCGCACGGGACGTAGACGTCCGGGAGGAAGTTCATCTCGATCTTGATCGTGCCGTCGCCCGAGCAGTTCTCGCAGCGGCCGCCCTTGACGTTGAAGGAGAAGCGTCCGGGCAGGTAGCCGCGCACCTTGGCCTCGGTGGTCTCGGCGAACAGCTTGCGGACGTGGTCGAAGACGCCCGTGTACGTCGCCGGGTTCGACCGCGGGGTGCGGCCGATGGGCGACTGGTCGACGTGCACGACCTTGTCGACGAGATCGTCGCCCTCGACCCGCGTGTGGCGGCCGGGGACGGACCGCGCGCCGTTGAGCTCGCGGGCCAGGTGCGTGTACAGGATGTCGTTGACCAGCGTCGACTTGCCGGAGCCGGAGACTCCGGTGACCGCCGTGAGGACGCCCAGCGGGAAGGACACGTCGATGTCCCGCAGGTTGTTCTCCTTGGCGCCGTGGACGGTCAGGCGGCGCGAGGGGTCGACGGGCCGGCGGATGTCGGGGACCGGGATCGACTTCTTGCCCGACAGGTACTGGCCGGTCATCGATTCCGCGTTGCCCAGCAGCTCCTTCAAGGGGCCGCTGTGCACGACCTTGCCGCCGTGCTCGCCCGCGCCGGGGCCGATGTCGACGACCCAGTCGGCGACCTTGATCGTGTCCTCGTCGTGCTCGACCACGATGAGCGTGTTGCCCATGTCGCGCAGGCGGACGAGGGTCTCGATCAGCCGGTGGTTGTCCCGCTGGTGCAGGCCGATGGAGGGCTCGTCGAGCACGTAGAGGACACCGACGAGGCCGGACCCGATCTGGGTGGCGAGACGGATGCGCTGGGCCTCGCCGCCGGAGAGGGTGCCCGCCGCGCGGTTGAGCGACAGGTAGTCGAGGCCGACGTCGACGAGGAAGCGGAGCCGCTCGTTGACCTCCTTCAGGACGCGCTCGGCGATCTTCTTGTCGCGCGCGTTCAGCGTCAGCTGGGCCAGGAAGTCGGCGCAGTCGCTGATCGACATGGCCGAGACCTCGGCGATCGACTTCCCCATGACCGTGACGGCCAGGACGATCGGCTTCAGGCGCGTGCCCTCACAGGTGGGGCAGGGCACCTCGCGCATGTAGCCCTCGAAGCGCTCGCGGCTGGAGTCCGACTCGGCCTCGCTGTGGCGGCGCTTCACGAAGGGGACGGCGCCTTCGAAGGGCGTCGTGTAGACCCGCTCGCGCCCGTACCGGTTGCGGTAGCGGACCTCGATCTGGGTCTTGTGGCCGTACAGGAGCGCCTTCCTTGCACGCTGCGGCAGCCCCGCGAAGGGGATGTCCGTACGGAAGCCGAGGGCGTCGGCGAGTGCCCCGATGAGGCGGCCGAAGTAGTCCTTGGTGTGGCCGTGCGACCAGGGGTGGATGGCGCCCTCGTCCAGCGACTTGTCCTCGTCGGGGACGATCAGCTCCGGGTCCACCTCCATGCGGGTGCCGATGCCGGTGCAGTCGGGGCAGGCGCCGAACGGCGAGTTGAACGAGAAGGAGCGGGGCTCGAGCTCCTCGAAGGACAGGTCGTCGTGCGGGCAGTACAGGTGCTCGGAGTACATGCGCTCGCGCTCCGGGTCGTCCTCGGGGAGGTCGACGAAGTCGAGCACGACCATGCCGCCCGACAGGCCGAGGGCGGTCTCCACGGAGTCGGTGAGGCGGCGCTTGGCGGAGTCCTTCACCGTGAGGCGGTCGACGACCACCTCGATGGTGTGCTTCTCCTGCTTCTTCAGCGTGGGCGGCTCGGAGAGCTGGACCGTCGTGCCGTCCACGCGTGCGCGGGCGTAGCCCTTCGTCTGGAGGTCGGCGAAGAGGTCGACGAACTCGCCCTTGCGCTCGCGCACGAGCGGCGACAGGACCTGGAAGCGGCTGCCCTCGGGCAGCTCGAGGACCTTGTCCACGATGGCCTGCGGCGACTGGCGGGCGATCGGGCGGCCGCACTGCGGACAGTGCGGCTTGCCGATGCGCGCGAAGAGCAGGCGCAGGTAGTCGTAGACCTCGGTGATGGTGCCGACCGTGGACCGCGGGTTGCGCGACGTGGACTTCTGGTCGATCGAGACGGCCGGTGAGAGGCCCTCGATGAAGTCGACGTCGGGCTTGTCCATCTGGCCGAGGAACTGGCGGGCGTACGAGGACAGCGACTCCACGTAGCGGCGCTGTCCCTCGGCGAAGATCGTGTCGAAGGCGAGCGAGGACTTGCCGGAGCCGGACAGACCGGTGAAGACGATGAGGGAGTCGCGCGGAAGGTCGAGCGAGACGTTCCGGAGATTGTGCTCGCGCGCACCACGGACGATGAGACGGTCGGCCACGCCGGTCCGCACCTTTCTTGAGTGAAGTGACAGGGGCGGAGCCCCCGTCCCCCGAGGTCGGGCGTCCCGGGCGGGCCGCGTCGCGACGGACGCGGGAGGCCCGGGAGGACTGCCCTTACGAAGACTAGAGGGAGCCACTGACAACGCCGGTCGGATTCCCTGATGGGTAACAAACCCGGACCTTCAAGAATGCCCGACGCCGCACGCGAGCCTATAGCACGTACATTCGATTTCAGTGAGGGGCAGGCGACCTTCACCCGAACGTGTGGCCCGACTATCGTCGGCGTCATGAGTGATCATGTGCGCGACCTGGTGTCTGTACGCGAAGCGACCGACCGGCTGCTCGCCGCTGTCGCCACCCTGGACAACGCCGCCGTGAGCGAGCCGTCACGGCTGCCCGGCTGGAGCCGGGGCCACGTCCTCGCCCACCTCTCCCGGAACGCGGACGCGCTCGTCAACGTTCTCGCGGGCCTGCCGATGTACGCGAGCGCCGAGGCGCGCGACGCCGACATCGTGCGGGACGCCCCGCGCGAGCTGCGCGATCAGGTGGCGGACCTGCGGGCGAGCGCCGAGCGGTTCCAGCGCAAGGGTGCCGAGGAGGCCGACTGGGCCCGCACGGTCGAGCTGCGCAACGGCGTCAAGGACGCGGCCGGCAACGTGCCGTTCCGCCGCTGGATCGAGGTGGACCTGCACCACGTGGACCTCGGGATCGGCTACGAGCTGGAGGACCTCTCGGCGGAGTTCACCCAGCGCGAGATCAACTTCCTCGCCCGGCGCTTCCGCGACCACCCGGGCCTGCCGCCGGTCCTGATCAAGCAGGACGACGGCCGGATGGTCTCCACGGGCGCGGTGCAGAGCCCCACCGTGGAGGAGATCGAGGACGGCGCGGTGCCGCCGCTCGGCATCGTCGTGCGCGGACGCCAGGCGGACCTCCTGGGCTGGCTCTCGGGCCGCCGGGACGGCAGCGCACTGACCGTCGACCGGGGCACGCTGCCCTCCCTGCCCCCGCTATAGGCTGATCCCATGACGTACAGCGGAGCAGTGAAGGTCGGCGGCCCGGCGGACGTGCACGAGCTGCGGGACCTGATGATCTCCAAGGTCGCGGTCGGCCCGATGGACAACAACGCGTACCTGCTGCGCTGCCGGGCGACCGACCAGCAGCTCCTGATCGACGCGGCGAACGAGCCGGCGACCCTGCTGCGCCTCATCGGTGACGACGGCATCGCCGCCGTCGTCACCACCCACCGGCACGGCGACCACTGGCAGGCGCTCGCGGAGGTCGTCGAGGCGACCGGCGCGCGCACGTACGCGGGGCGCGACGACGCCGAGGGCATCCCCGTGGCGACGGACGTGACCGTCGCCGACGGGGACGTGATCGAGTTCGGGAACGTGCGGCTCACGGCCCGCCATCTGGTGGGCCACACGCCGGGCTCCATCGCGCTCGTCTACGACGACCCGCACGGCCACCCGCACGTCTTCACGGGCGACTGCCTCTTCCCGGGCGGCGTGGGCAACACCTGGAAGGACCCGAAGGCGTTCGCCAGCCTCATCGACGACGTGGAGACGAAGCTCTTCGACGTGCTCCCCGACGAGACCTGGGTCTACCCGGGGCACGGGAACGACACGACGCTGGGCGCCGAGCGCCCGGGCCTCCCGGAATGGCGCGCCCGCGGTTGGTGACCCCGCAGACCTCGTAGTCCCCGTAGACCCCGTAGGGACCCACTTGGGCGCGAGCGCGCGAGCACGCGAGCACGCGCGCACGCGCGCAAGTGGGGGCGGGCCGGCCGCTGTTCACAATGCAGCAACACCGTTCCACTATGCGGACAGTTGCCGGCCTGATCTCGACAGGTGAGGCCGCGCACTGTCAGTCTCCCGCCATGCCCATGCCTCTCGCCCGGCGCGTCGCGCGCCTCGCCGTCTGCTCCGCCGTCGTCCTCGTCACCGCTTCGGCCTGCGCCCCCGAGCCCGAGAAGAAGGCCTCGGGGAACGCCACGACGGCCGCCTCCTGCGCTCCGGGCGAGCTGGCCACGGTCGCCTCCGGGAAGCTCACCGTGGGCACGGACAAGCCCGCCTACGCCCCGTGGTTCGAGGACGACGACCCGGCCAACGGGAAGGGCTTCGAGTCCGCCGTCGCCTACGCCGTGGCGAAGCAGCTCGGCTACGACAAGGGCCAAGTGGTCTGGCAGACCGTGCCGTTCAACAGCTCCTTCGCCCCGGGCGCCAAGAAGTTCGACTTCGACATCAACCAGGTGTCGATCAGCGACCAGCGCAAGAAGGCCGTCGCGTTCTCGTCCGGCTACTACGACGTGCGCCAGGCCGTCGTCGCCCTGAAGACGTCCAAGGCCGCCAAGGCGAAGAGCGTCGCCGACCTCAAGGACGTGAAGCTGGGCGCCCAAGTGGGCACCACCAGCCTGGACTTCGTCAACGACCTCGTGAAGCCCACCCAGAAGCCGTCCGTCTACCAGAAGAACGACTTCGCCAAGTCCGCTCTCAAGAACGGCCAGGTGGACGCCATCGTCGTCGACCTGCCGACCGCCTTCTACATCACGGGCGCCGAGGTCACCGACGCCGAAGTGGTGGGCCAGTTCGAGAACACGACGGGCACGCCCGAGCGGTTCGGCCTCGTGCTCGACAAGGAGAGCGCGCTGACCTCGTGCGTCTCCGGCGCCGTGGACAAGCTCCGCGACAACGGCACGCTCGCCTCCCTGGAGAAGAAGTGGCTCTCCGAAGCCGTCGACGCTCCGGTGCTCAAGTGACCGTCACCAAGGAGGCGTCCGCCGTCGAGGACGCCTACGTACCCTCGGAGCGCCGTCTGGCGCGCGAGCGGCACAAGCGGGTCCGCGCGCGCCGGGCGACGGCCGTGGCGGCGCTGAGCACCCTGGTGACCGGCGCGGTGCTGTTCCTCGTCGTCGTCAACTCCCCCGGCTGGGAGCGGACGAAGGAGACGTTCTTCAGTGCGCACTACGCGCGCGTGGCGCTGCCCCAGGTCCTGGACGGGCTGTGGCTGAACGTGCGCCTTCTTGTGGTGTGCGGCGCGTGCGTGCTCGTCCTGGGGATGCTGCTGGCGCTCGCGCGGACGCTGCGCGGCCCGGTCTTCTTCCCGCTGCGCGCCCTGGCGACGGCCTACACGGACTTCTTCCGCGGACTGCCGCTCATCATCTGCCTGTTGCTCGTCATCTTCGGCGTGCCCGCGCTGCGCCTCCAGGGCGTGACGACGGATCCGGTGCTGCTCGGCGGCGCCGCGCTCGTGCTCACGTACTCGGCGTACGTCGCCGAGGTGTTCCGGGCCGGCATCGAGTCCGTGCACCCCTCGCAGCGGGCCGCCGCGCGCTCCCTGGGGCTGAGCAACCGGCAGACGCTGCGGCACGTGGTGATCCCCCAGGCGGTGCGCCGTGTCGTGCCGCCGTTGCTGAACGACCTGGTCTCGCTCCAGAAGGACACGGGCCTGGTCTCCATCGGCGGGGCGGTGGACGCCGTGTACGCGGCGCAGATCATCGCGAGCAAGGACTTCAACTACACGCCCTACGTGGTGGCGGGTCTGGTGTTCGTCGCGCTCACGATCCCCATGACCCGGTTCACCGACTGGGTGACGGCCCGGATGGACCGGCGCCGGGCGCAAGGAGGTCTCGTATGACCGAGCCGGTGCTGCGGATGGAGTCCGTCCGCAAGACGTTCGGCGAGACGGTGGTGCTGCGGGACGTCGACCTGGACGTGCCGCAGCACACCGTGACCGCCCTGATCGGCGCCTCGGGGTCCGGCAAGTCGACCCTGTTGCGCTGCGCCAATCTCCTGGAGGAGATCGACGACGGGGCGATCTGGCTGGACGGCGAGGAGATCACCGACCCGCGCGCGGACGCGGACGCGGTGCGCCGGCGGATCGGGGTGGTCTTCCAGGCCTACAACCTGTTCCCGCACATGACCGTCCTGGAGAACGTGACGCTCGCGCCGCGCCGGGTGCACGGCGTGCCCCGCGAGAAGGCCGAGGAAGAGGCCAGGGGGCTCCTGGAGCGGCTCGGGCTCGGGGCGAAGGCCACGGAGTACCCGGACCGGCTCAGCGGCGGCCAGCAGCAGCGTGCGGCGATCGTGCGGGCCCTGGCCGTGCGTCCCCGGCTGCTGCTGCTCGACGAGATCACCGCCGCCCTGGACCCGGAGCTCGTCGGTGAGGTCCTGGACGTCGTGCGCGACCTCAAGGGCGAGGGCATGACCATGGTGCTGGCGACGCACGAGATGAGCTTCGCGCGCGAGGTCGCCGACCAGGTGTGCTTCCTGGACGGCGGTGTCGTCCTCGAACGGGGCGCTCCGGAGGTGGTGTTCGAGGACCCGCAGGAGGAACGCACGCGGAAGTTCCTGCGCCGCATCGTGGAGGCGGGCCGTCTGAACTGAGCGCCGCGTGCGCGTGCCTCGGGCGCCCGTGGACCGCTCAGGCCCCCGCGGCACCGGGTGCGGCGAGCGCGGCGACGCGCTCCACGCCGAACGCGTAGCCCTGTACGCCGCATCCCGCGATCACGCCGTCGGCGCGCAGCGACACGTAGGAGTGGTGCCGGAACTCCTCGCGCTGGTGGATGTTCGAGATGTGGACCTCGACCACGGGCAGTCCGTCGCAGGTGTTGAGCGCGTCGAGGATCGCGACGGAGGTGTGCGAGTAGGCGGCGGGATTGATGACGATGCCGACGTGGTTCTCGCGGGCTTCGTGGATCCAGTCGACGAGTTCGCCCTCGTGGTTGGACTGCCGGAAGTCGACGGTGGCACCGTGCGCGGCGGCCGCCTCGACGCACAGGGCCTCGACGTCGGCGAGCGTGTCCCGGCCGTAGATCTCGGGCTGCCGCTTGCCCAGCAGGTTCAGGTTCGGACCGTTGAGAACCATGATCGGGGCGGTTGCGAGGGTGTGCGGCACGAGGACCTCCGTACGTCGGGCGTTTGCTCCCTGTGGGTCTATCACGCGGGCGCGCCGCCCAACGGGGCGTATCGGTCCGCGGGATCAGGGCGTGACCGCGAGTTCCACGTAGGCGGCCAGGATGACGAGGTGGACGCCGCCCTGCAGCGGGGTCGCCCGGCCGGGGACGACGGTCAGTGTGCTGACGATCAGGGTGAGCGCGAGCAGCACCATGTGTGTGGCGCCGAGGCCGAGGACGAGGGGGCCCGACAGCCAGAACGAGGCGATGGCGACGGCGGGGACGGTCAGGCCGATGCTGGCCATCGCGGAGCCGAGCGCGAGGTTGAGGCTGGTCTGCACGCGGTCGCGGCGGGCCGCGCGGAGGGCCGCGATGGTCTCCGGCAGCAGGACGAGCAGCGCGATGATCACGCCGACGACGGCGTGCGGCATGCCGGCCGCCTCCACGCCGTGCTCGATCGTCTTGGAGACGCCCTTGGCGAGGCCCACGACGCCGACCAGGGCCAGGCCGAGCAGCCCGAGGCTGATCAGGGCGGTGCGGGTGGTCGGCACGTCGGCGTGGTCGTCCGCGTCGATGACCTCGCCGTGCTTGGTGATCGGCAGGAAGTAGTCGCGGTGCCGGACGGTCTGCGTCGCGACGAAGAGGCCGTACAGGACGACCGCGGCGACGGCCGCGAAGATCAGCTGCGAGGTGGAGAACTCGGGGCCGAGCTTGCTGGTGGTGAAGGTCGGCAGGACCAGGCAGAGGGTCGCGAGGGTGGCGACGGTGGCGAGGGCTCCGCCGGTCCCCTCGGACTGGAAGACGGCCACGCGGTGGCGCAGCGCGGCGGAGAGCAGGCTGATGCCGACGATGCCGTTGCAGGTGATCATGACGGCGGCGAACACCGTGTCCCGGGCGAGGGTGGCGCTCTTGTCTCCGCCGTCGGCCATCAGCGTGACGATGAGAGCCACTTCGATGATGGTGACGGCGACGGCGAGGACCAGGGAGCCGAAGGGTTCGCCGACGCGGTGGGCGACGACCTCGGCGTGGTGGACGGCCGCGAGGACGGACGCGGCGAGGACCACGGAGGCGATCGCGACCACGGCACCGGGCAGATCGCGCCCCCAGGTGAACCCGAGCAGGACGACGGCCACCACCGGGACGACGACGTACCACTGTGTGGCGAGGGCCCGGAGTCTGGTGATCATGCCTCGATGGTGCCCGGGGGCGGGCGGGGGCGCGACTTCGGCGCGGGCCGTCAGGGGTGTGCCGGGCGGCGGCCTCGTGCCGGTGCGGCGGGCTGCCTCACTTCAGCTCGCGGGAGTCGGTCAGGTCGCAATTGGTGAAGACCGGCGGGCGCGTGCACAGGGCGACGAGCTGCTCGCTGAGTTTGTTGATCTCGGGCCGGTCGTTGTTGCGCATCGCGTCCTCGTAGGACTCGAACTCCACGATGGCGAGATGCCGGCCCTCGGTGTCCCGGTCCGTAAGCATCATGCGGTGCGTGGGCGCGCTGTCGGGGCGCGGCGACTGCGCCATCATCTGCTTCTCGAAGTCGAGGAGAAGCGCTCTCACCTCGTCGATGCGTTGCGTCTCGAAGTCGATGATCTGAACGAATTTCTGGCTCATGGGGTCCATCCCCGTCGTGCCGTGGCTCCCCGGGGCGGGCAGCCCTCATAGCCAAACAAGCACCGGGAGGCGCGTGCGGCAACCGGACGCCGCACCTCCCGGTGCTGGTGTTTTCTACGCCTGTCGTGGTCAGGCCTCGACGCTGTCCTTCGGAGTCTCTTCGGCGGCTTCCCGCTCGGCCTGCTTCTTGGAGGCGATGAGGCTCGTGATCGTCGTGATGACGAGGACGCCGCAGATGACGGCGAGCGAGACCGGGATGGAGATCTCGGGCACGTGCACCCCGGACTCGTGCAGCGCGTGGAGCACGAGCTTGATGCCGATGAAGCCGAGGATCACCGACAGGCCGTAGCTGAGGTGGACCAGCTTGCGCAGCAGACCGCCGATGAGGAAGTACAGCTGGCGCAGGCCCATCAGCGCGAACGCGTTGGCCGTGAAGACGATGTACGGGTCCTGGGTGAGGCCGAAGATCGCGGGGATCGAGTCCATCGCGAACAGCACGTCGGTCATGCCGATGGCGAGCATGACGACCAGGAGCGGCGTCATGACCTTCTTGCCGTGCTGCTGGATGAAGAGCTTGGTGCCGTGGTAGCGGTCCGCGACGCCGAACTTCTTCTCGATGGACTTCAGGAGCCTGTTCTCCTCGAACTCCTCGTCCTCCTCGTCCGCCATGGCCTCCTTGATGAGCTTCCAGGCGGTGTAGATGAGGAAGGCACCGAAGAGGTAGAAGACCCACGAGAAGCTGGCGATGATCGCCGCGCCGGCCGCGATGAAGATCGCCCGCAGGACGAGCGCGATGAGCACGCCGAAGAGCAGCACCCGCTGCTGCAGGTGGGACGGCACCGAGAACTTCGCCATGATCAGGATGAAGACGAAGAGGTTGTCGACGCTGAGCGACTTCTCGGTGATGAAGCCCGCGAAGAACTCGCCGCCGGCCTGTCCGCTGCCCCAGATCGTGATGCCGACGCCGAAGAGCGCGGCGAGCACGATCCAGACCACCGTCCAGATGCCCGCTTCCTTGATCGACACGTCATGGGGCTTGCGCCCGATGAAGAAGTCGACCGCGATGAGGGCACACAGACCGAGAACGGTCAGTACCCAGAGAGTGATCGATACGTCCACTGCGCCTCCGGCGTCGTACGGCTACTGATCAGCGTCGTCGCTGCCGGAGGTCTCTTCCACCCGGGCGCGGGGACCGCGCCGCGGGCCGACGCCCCGGGATCCACGGCATCGGGCCGGGTCCGTACTGACGGGAACGTCGCGCAAGGAGTACTCCCCTCCGCGTAAAGGAGAGTACCCGAATGCACCATGGAAGGTAAAGGTTTAAGTAAAGTGCAGACCAAGTCTGCAGGTCAGGGGATCAGAGACCTCTTTCCCTTCGGAGGTCCGTCCGCGCTCTGGCGACCTCGGCGAGGACCTGGGACAGCACCGCGCTGCCGTGCGGGACGGCCGGCGGCTCGTACGTCCACGCGTGCCCGACCCAGGGGTCGGCCAGGTGGTCGTCGGGTACGGGCGTCAGGCGGAGCAGCGCGCGCCACAGCGGGTCCAGGAGCGGCCCGTACTCGGCGGCGTCCGCGCGGTCGGCGACCAGCATCAGGTGGACGCCGACCCGTGGGCCCTCGTCCGCGAGATAGCGCAGCCGGGTGACGGCCCGGTCGTCGAAGCCGTGCGGGAAGTCGTGCACGATCAGAAGCTGCTCGGCGATGTCCAGGTCGGGCGGCAGCGCGTCCGCGGCGCCGGCCCGGACCGCCATCTGCACGAGGTCGACGCGCTCGGTCAGCCGGGCGAGCGTCTCGGAGACACCGGCCGCTCCCCTGGCCACCGGTCCGGCGAGCACTCCCGCGTCGACGAGCGGGGCGAGCGCTCCCGCCGCCGTGCCGGCCGGATCGACGACGTGGACGCTGAACTCGCCGGCCGGGTAGGCGGCGAGGAGCCGGGCCGCGTGCAGGACCGCGGTGTGGGCCGCGCGGGAGCGCAGCTCGTCGGCGTCGGTGAGCGCGTCACCGGCCGCGGCCCCGGAGTCGATCCACAGGCCGCGCTCCAGCGGCAGCCGCACCAGCATCGGGATGCCGATCCCGGCGGCGTCCCCCTCGGGCAGCCGCAGGTCGCCGAGCCGGACCGCCATGGGCATCTCCATGGGGCTGCGGTAGGCGTGCCAGCAGGGGTTGTCCCAGCGGGCGTACGGGGCCGGGAGCGCGGGCTCGACGACGTCGGCCTCGGCGGCGAGCTGGGCCAGGTCCCGGTCCAGGGCCTCCCGCGCGCGGTCGACGAGGGCCTCGTGCTTGGCCCGGGCGGCCTCGCGCGCCGCGTCCGCCTGGCCGCCGATGCGGCTGCGCGGGTCGGAGAGGACCTGGTCGAGCTCCTGCTCCATACGGGAGTCGGCGAAGTCGACGGCGCTGCGGTAGGCGGCCGTGCTGCGGGCCATGTCCTCGAACATGCCCCAGACCTGGTTGTAGAGCCGCTCCTCCATGGACCAGCCGGTGGCGTCGCCCGCGACCGGGGTCGCGGGGCGGTCCGGCTGGGCCGGTGCCGGTGCCGAGGGCGGCGGGGGTGCCTGGCGGCCCGGGTGGCTGTAGTCGATCGGGCCGCCCGAGGACGGGGTGCTGCTCGGGGGCTGCGTGGTGGGCGGCAGGCCACCCGTGGCGGCGCCGGCCGCCGCCGTCTGGCGGACCTGCGTCTCGTCGCTCGACCGGGGCGGCGGCGCGACCACTCGGGCCAGTCCCCGCGCGACCGCGTCGTGGACGGCGCCGGCCAGGGCGGGCGCGTCGGTCAGGCCCTGGTCGGCGAGGAGCGCGGCGAGGCCGTCGGCGTAGCCCTGACCGATCGCGCGCACCTTCCAGGCGCCCGCTCGGCGGTACAGCTCCAGGGCGACGACCGCGGACTCCGTGTCGAGGTCGGTGATCGTGTAGCTGGCCTGCTCGGTGCCGTCGAGGCCGGTGACGGCGAGGAACGGGGCCGCGACGGCACCGAACCGGGTCGGGCCGCCGGTGCCGGGCGGCAGGGCGAGGAGCACGGTGACGCGGTGCACGTCCTGCGGCATCGCGTCGAGGTCGACGGCGATGCGGTGGTCGGCCGCCGCCTGACGCGGGACCTCCAGGCCCGGGAGCGAGGGCGCGCCGGGATGGGCCACGCGCGCGGTGCCGTGCACGGCACCGCGGTCGTCGGCGAGCGTGGCGCCCGCGACGACCGGGTGCCCGGCCGACACCCGGATCTCCAGACGGGTCTCGGTGAGGGGGTGGTTCTGCCCCCTCACCAGTTCGGCCGCCATCTCGGGCCCCGCTACAGGGCGGGCAGGATCGCGGGCATCAGGTCCTGGAACGTACGGCCGTTGGCCGCGTTGCCCAGGGCCGTCATCTTCCAGCCCGCTCCGGCACGGTGGACCTTGGCCATGATCTGCGCCGTGTACTGGCCGCCGCCGTCCAGCGTGTAACGCGCGAGCTCCTGGCCGTTCGACTCGTCGACCAGGCGGCAGAACGCGTTCTGCACCTCCTGGAAGGTCTGCCCCGTGAACGAGTTGACCGTGAAGACGATCTGGTCGATGTGGACCGGCACGCGCTGCAGGTCGACGAGGATCGCCTCGTCGTCCCCGCCCTGGCCGACGCCGCCGACCAGGTTGTCCCCGGTGTGGCGGACCGAGCCGTCGTCGCTGACGAGGTGGCGGAAGAAGACCACGTCGACGGGCTGCTTGTCGGCGAAGAGCACCGCCGAGGCGTCCAGGTCGATCTCGCGGGTGCGCGAGCCGAACAGGCCGCGGCGCGGGGCCGCCTGCCAGCCGAGCCCCATGCGCACCGCGGTGAGGGTGCCTCCGTCCTGCTTCTCCAGGCTGATGGCCTGACCCTTGGTCAAGTCGATGCCCACGCGCTGTCCCCTCTCGAACCGTCCCCTGTTGCCGCGGCCTGCGCTCGCGGTTGGTCCAAACCCTAGAGGGCGGCACCGACAGCGCCGCCATGCCGGGCGGGGTTTGTGTCGTTCTTGCAACACAGCAGGTGCCCCCGCCCGGGCGCGGGTCAGGCGATGCCCGCCTCCCTCATCTGCCTCAGTTCCTTCTTCATCTCCGACACCTCGTCGCGCAGGCGTGCCGCGATCTCGAACTGGAGGTCCGCGGCGGCGGCCCGCATCCGCTCCGTCAGTTCCTCGATCTGCTCGGAGAGTTCGGCAGCGGGGCGGTCGGTGGGCTTCGCCGGCTCGGACTTGCCGCGCTTCTTCTTGGCCGCTTCCTTGCCGAGGGTGGGCACCGGGGCCTTGAGGCCCTTCCCGTCCTTGCCGCCCTTGCGGTAGCCGCTGCCGAGCAGTTCCTCGGTGTCGACGTCCTCGCGCGCGATGGACGCGACGATGTCGTTGATCTTCTTCCGGAGCGGCTGGGGGTCGATGCCGTGCGCCTCGTTGTAGGCGATCTGCTTCTCCCGGCGGCGGTTGGTCTCGTCGATGGCCTTCTCCATCGCCGGGGTGATCTTGTCGGCGTACATGTGGACCTGGCCCGACACGTTGCGCGCCGCGCGGCCGATCGTCTGGATCAGGGAGGTGCCGGAGCGCAGGAAGCCCTCCTTGTCGGCGTCGAGGATCGCCACCAGGGAGACCTCGGGCAGGTCGAGGCCCTCGCGCAGCAGGTTGATGCCGACCAGGACGTCGTACTCGCCGGCGCGCAGCTCGCGCAGCAGCTCGACGCGGCGCAGGGTGTCGACGTCGCTGTGCAGGTAGCGCACCTGGATGCCGAGCTCCAGGAAGTAGTCGGTGAGGTCCTCGGCCATCTTCTTGGTGAGCGTGGTCACCAGGACGCGCTCGTCCTTCTCGGTGCGCGTGCGGATCTCGTGCACCAGGTCGTCGATCTGCCCCTCGGTGGGCTTGACGACGACCTCCGGGTCGACGAGGCCGGTGGGGCGGATGATCTGCTCGACGTAGCCGTCGGAACGGGCGAGCTCGTACTGGCCCGGCGTCGCCGACAGATAGACGGTCTGGCCGACGCGCTCCTGGAACTCCTCCCACTTCAGCGGGCGGTTGTCGAGCGCGGACGGCAGCCGGAATCCGTGGTCGACGAGGGTGCGCTTGCGGGAGGCGTCGCCCTCGTACATGGCGCCGATCTGCGGGACCGTGACGTGCGACTCGTCGATGACGAGCAGGAAGTCGTCCGGGAAGTAGTCCAGCAGCGTGTTCGGCGGAGAGCCGGGCTCGCGGCCGTCGAAGTGCATCGAGTAGTTCTCCACGCCGGAGCAGGAGCCGATCTGGCGGAGCATCTCGAGGTCGTACGTGGTGCGCATGCGCAGCCGCTGGGCCTCGAGCATCTTGCCCTGCTTCTCGAGCTCGGTGAGGCGCTCCCCGAGCTCCTTCTCGATGTCGTTGGCCGCGCGCTCCAGGCGCTCGGGGCCCGCCACGTAGTGCGTGGCCGGGAAGACGTAGAGCGACTCGTCGTCGCTGATGACCTCGCCGGTCAGGGGGTGGAGGGTGGAGAGGGACTCGATCTCGTCGCCGAACATCTCGATGCGGACGGCGAGCTCCTCGTACACGGGGAAGATCTCGATGGTGTCGCCGCGGACGCGGAAGGTGCCGCGCTGGAACGCCAGGTCGTTGCGCGTGTACTGGATGTCGACGAAGCGGCGCAGCAGGTCGTCGCGGTCGATCTCGTCGCCGACCTTCAGCTGGACCATGCGGTCCACGTACTCCTGCGGGGTGCCGAGGCCGTAGATGCAGGAGACGGAGGCGACCACGACGACGTCGCGCCGGGTCAGCAGCGAGTTCGTCGCGGAGTGGCGCAGGCGCTCCACCTCCTCGTTGATCGAGGAGTCCTTCTCGATGTAGGTGTCCGACTGCGGGACGTAGGCCTCGGGCTGGTAGTAGTCGTAGTACGAGACGAAGTACTCGACCGCGTTGTTCGGCAGGAGCTCGCGGAACTCGTTGGCCAGCTGGGCGGCCAGCGTCTTGTTCGGCGCCATCACCAGGGTGGGGCGCTGCAGCTTCTCGATCATCCACGCCGTGGTGGCGGACTTGCCGGTGCCGGTCGCGCCGAGGAGGACCACGTCCTTCTCACCTGCGCGGATGCGCTGGTCCAGCTCGGCGATGGCCGCGGGCTGGTCACCGCTGGGCTGGTAGGGGCTGACGACCTCGAAAGGCGCCACCGTGCGTTCGATCTTCGATACGGGCCGCATGGGATCCACCGTACGACCCACCACTGACAACCGGGTGCGAAGCGGCGTCGGGCCGGGCGTCCGGCGGTGCGGTCACCAGCGCTGCGGGGTCCGCGAGGGCTGCTTGTCGGGGGCGCGGCGGGGGCGCGGGATCCGGGCGGCGGGGGCGCCCACCTGGCGGGCGGCGTCCCGGGCGTCGCGCCAGTCGGGGCGGCCCATGACCATCATCGGGTCGAACAGGACGACCACCCCGGCCAGCAGGAGGAAGCACAGGGGGCCGATCAGCATGGGGGCGAGGATGCCGGCGGCCGAGTCCCCCGCGGGGCTGCCGGTCGCGGCGCCGTGCAGCTGGACGCTGACGCCGGCCATCCCCATGTAGTGCATGCCGGACACGGCGAGCCCCATGACGAGGCTCGCGCCGAGGCTCCACAGGATGCCGCGCACCTGGACGGCCGCCCACAGGGCCGCCGTGGCGGCCACCATGGCGATCAGCACGGAGGCCCCGACGGTGTACGTGTTGTACTGAAGCGTCCCGTGGAGTCGCATTCCGGCCATGCCCAGGTAGTGCATCGAGGCGACCCCCAGGCCGGTGATCGTCCCTCCGGTGAAGAGGGCCGGGCCGCTCGCTCCCTTGTAGCCGACGATGAAGACGCCCACGCCCACCATGACGACGGCGACGCCGAGGCTCGCGAAGGTCGTCGGTTTGTCGTAGTGGATCGGCACCCCGCGCACGGTGAAGCCCATCATCGCGATGAAGTGCATCGTCCAGATGCCGGAGCCGATGGCCGCGGACCCGAGGGCGAGCCAGCCGGCCCTCCAGGTGTGCGCCACATGGAGGGATCTCGTGGTGCAGCGCAGGCCGAGCGCGCCTCCCAGGCAGGCCATGAGATACGCCACCACCGGAGTGACGAGTCCATAACTGAAGCCGTCGACCGTGCCCTGCATACGACGCAGCCCTTCCACCCTTTTGCCCCTACATGTCCTGCACGTTCCCCTTCTGCCAACGGCCACCGGGGTGACCGTGGTTGAGGCTGAGAGTAGAACCCTCACAGGAACGTTCGAACGATTTTCCGGCAAAGACCTGGCCCGTACGTCACGGGGTGGGTCGCAGTTGGATAACGCCGTTCAACCCCTGACCATTCTTCGCCTGTTTGGCGTTGGCCCCGCGGTGTCAGTCTCATGCGAGTCCGTGATGTCACGACCCATGAGGAGCAGACGTGTACGCACGCGCAGCAGCCGCACTCACCTCGGTGACGGGATCCGTCGTCGTCGCCGTCCTGGTCCTTCCCGGCACGGCGCAGGCCGCCGACGGAACCGGCAGACAGGTGGTGATCGCGCACCGCGGCGCCTCCGCCTACGCCCCGGAGAACACCCTGGAGGCCGTCGACAAGGCGGACGAACTGGGCATCTCCTGGGTCGAGAACGACGTGCAGCGCACCAAGGACGGCGCGCTCGTCGTCATCCACGACAACACGCTGTCCCGCACCACGAACGTCGAGCAGGTCTACCCCGACCGGGCCCCGTGGAACGTACGGGACTTCACGGCCGCCGAGATCGCCAAGCTGGACGCGGGCAGCTGGAAGGGCGCCCAGTTCGCCGGCGCGCGGATCCCGACGCTCCATCAGTACCTGGAGCGGGTGGACCGCAACCACCAGCGGCTGCTCCTGGAGATCAAGTCGCCCGAGCTCTATCCCGGCATCGAGGACCAGATCCTGCGTCAGCTCGGCCGGGACGGCTGGCTGCGGCACAGCCGCGTCAAGCACCGCCTCATCGTCCAGAGCTTCAGCGCGGACAGCGTGAAGACCGTGCACCAGCGCCGCCCCGACATCAAGACCGGCTTCCTCGGCACGCCCGCCGTGGCCGACCTGCCCGCGTACGCGAAGTTCGCGGACCAGATCAACCCCTCGCACACGACGATCTCCGCCGGCTACGTCGACGCGGTCCACGCGCTCAAGGGCCCGCACGACAAACCGCTCGAGGTCTTCACCTGGACCGTGAACGACACGGCGAACGCGGTGAAGGCGATCGGGTTCGGGGTCGACGGGATCATCACGAACAACCCGGACGTCGTCCGCGACGCCGTGGACGCCATGTCGTACTGACCGTCGCGGATCGGCTCCGACCGCCGGGCGAACGGCTCCGGCCGGGCGTTGTCAGTGCCCGGCCGTACCGTGGTCGGCATGGACTCCATCGGCGGCACCGGGCAGGACGGGCGGAACGAGAGCGCACGGGTCGTGTGGACCGTCGTGGGCAGCGACATCGGTCCGCTGCTGCTGGCGGCGACGGACACGGGGCTCGTGACCGTCGGCTTCCACGCGACGGACGCCGTGCGCGACCACATGCTCGGCCGGCTCGCCTCCCGCTTCGGGACCGAGCCGGTCGAGGCGCCCGACGCACCGCTGCTCGCGGAGGCGAGAGCCCAGCTGGCGGACTACTTCGCCGGGCGCCGGCACACCTTCGAGCTGCCGCTCGACTGGTCGCTCAGCGCGGGCTTCAACCGGGAGGTGCTGCGCGAGCTGGCGACCGGGGTGCCGTACGGGTCGGTCGTCGGGTACGGGGATCTGGCGCGCCGGGTCGGCCAGCCGGGAGCGGCGCAGGCGGTCGGCGCGGCGATGGGGTCGAATCCGCTGCCCGTCGTGGTGCCGTGCCACCGGGTCGTGGAGAGCGACGGGGGCATCGGCGGGTTCGGGGGCGGACTGGAGACGAAGCGGAAGCTGCTCGCGCTCGAAGGGGTGTTGCCCGAGCCGCTGTTCTGAGAAGGTCCCGGGGGCGGGACGCGGTGATCGGTACGGGGTGTGCAGGGGGTGGGGTCGTTGGGTGCGGGTTCGCTGGAATCGGGTGAGACGCCGGACGCGCAGGAGGTGCGCGCCGAGCCGGCCGGGGACGCGGTGGAGCGCTCCGGCGGGGTCGGTGAGGCCGTCCAGAGACGTACGCAGCGGGTGCTCGTCGCCTCGCAGATCCTCGGCGGGCTCGGCACCGCCACCGGGATCGCGCTGGCCGCGGTGCTCGCCAAGAAGGTGAGCGGCGACGAGGCGCTGTCCGGGCTGGCGTCCACGGCCAGCGTGGTGGGCACGGCGGTGCTGTCGATGCCACTGGCCGCGTTGATGAACGCGCGCGGGCGGCGGGCCGGGCTCGTCCTCGCCTATCTGGTGGGCGCGGCCGGCGCGCTGCTGACGGTGGTCGCCGCCGCGATGGGGAACTTTCCGCTGCTGCTCGTGGGCCTCGCCGGGTTCGGCGCCGCGTCCTCCGCCAATCTGCAGGCGCGCTACGCGGCGGCCGACCTGGCCGAGCCCGACCGGCGGGCGCGCGCCATCTCGACCGTGGTGTGGGCGACGACGATCGGCGCGGTCCTCGGGCCGAACATCGCGGCGCCCGCGGGCCGCAGCGTGACCGGGCTCGGCATCCCGGAGGAGTCCGGGCCGTTCGTGTGGGCTGCCGGGGTCTTCCTGATCTCCGCCGTCCTCGTGCATCTGCTGCTCAGACCCGACCCCCTGCTGACCGCCCGGGCGCTGGCTCCGGCGGCGGAGCAGTCGGCCGAGGCGCGCTCGCTGCGCGCGGGGTTCGCGGCCGTGTCCGCGTCGCCCATGGCCCGGCTCGCGCTGGTGACGGTGGCGGTGTCACACACGGCGATGGTCTCGGTCATGTCGATGACCCCGGTCGACCTGGAGCACCACGGCGCCGGCATCGAGCTGATCGGGCTCGTCATCAGTGGTCACATCGCCGGCATGTACGCGTTCTCGCCGGTGATGGGGCGGCTCGCGGACCGGTTCGGGCGGCTGACCGTGATCGGGCTCGCCGTGGGGCTGCTGGCGCTGGCCGCCCTGCTCGCGGGGACGGCGGGCGGCAGCCATGTGCGCAGTGCGGCCGGGCTGTTCGTACTGGGGCTCGGCTGGTCGGCGGGGCTGGTCGCCGGTTCCGCGCTGCTCACCGACTCGGTGCCGCAGGCCGCGCGCGCCGCCGCGCAGGGGTTGTCGGACCTGACGACGAGTCTGGCGGCGGGCATCGGCGGTGCGACGGCCGGTCTGGTGGTCGCGACGGCGAGCTACGCGTGGCTGAACCTGGCGGCGGCCTGTCTCCTGCTGCCGCTCGGCGCGCTCGCCCTGTTCACGAGACGGTTCAGCTCAGGCTGATCTGGTAGGCCTTGCGCAGCGTCTCGTGCACGGTCCACGTCGTCCGGTCGCCCTCGCGCAGCACGGCGGCGGTGCCGGGGCCGAGCTCCAGGGTGTCTCCGCCCTCGACCTCGACGGTGGCGCGTCCGCTGACGACGACGAACAGCTCGTCGGCCTCGGTGTCGGTGACCACACCCGGCGTGATCTGCCAGATGCCCCGCAGCTGCTTGCCGTCGGCGGACTCCCACAGGACCGCGCCGGTGACTTCGGGGGTGCCCGAGACGATCTGGGCGGGGTCGAGCGGCTCCGGCTCCAGGGTCACGTCGGGGACGTGGACGGCGAAGGAGGGGACGGGGCCGGTGGTGGGCTGAGCGTTCGTGGTCATGGCCGGACCCTAGTTGACCTGCGCCCCCGCGCTCACTGGACGCCTCGTAGCGTCGTACGGCCGCCGACTGGACGGGCCGTCGAGCCGTGGGCCGTCGCGCGGGGAAGGCCGGGGCCGCGCGTGTGGCGATCTCCCGGGCGGTGTTTGAGGAGGAGGCCCGTCCGCCAGGGATCACAGGGACGGCACATCCGGGTCCGACCGGCGGAGGGATGACGGCATGGTGGTCGTGGCGGACGAGGTTCGGGACGCGCTCGCGCAAGGGCGTCCGGTGGTGGCACTGGAGTCGACGATCATCGCGCACGGGTTGCCGAGGCCGCGCAACCTGCAGGTCGCGGGCGAGCTGGAGCAGCTCGTGCGGGACGCGGGTGCGGTGCCCGCGACCATCGCGGTGCTCGACGGGAAGCCGTACGTCGGCCTGGACAAGGGGCAGTTGGAGCGGGTCGCGAGCGAGGACGGCATCCGCAAGCTCAGCCGGAGGGACCTTCCGCTGGCGTTCGCCACGGGGGCGAGCGGGGCGACCACGGTGTCGGCCACGGCGCTGCTGGCGGCGCTCGCGGGGGTGCGGGTGTTCGCGACGGGCGGGCTCGGCGGGGTGCACCGGGGCTGGACGGAGACGCAGGACGAGTCGGCGGACCTCGGACTGCTCGCGCGGACGCGGATCACGGTGGTGTGCGCGGGCGTGAAGTCCGTCCTGGACGTTCCTGCGACGCTGCAGCGCCTGGAGACACTCGGGGTGTCCGTCGCGGGGTACGGGACGGATCGCTTCCCGGGGTTCTACCTGGCCGACTCGGGTGAGCCGGTGGACTGGACGCTGCGCTCGCCGGACGAGGTCGCGGCGGTGATGCGGGCCCAGGACGAGCTGCCCGGTACGGACGCGGCGCTGATCGTCGCCAACCCCGTACCGGAGGCGGAGCAGCTGGATCCGGTGCTGCACGCGCGTGTGCTGGAGAACGGGCTGCGGGAGTGCGCGGAGCGTGAGGTGAGCGGGCAGGCGGTGACTCCGTTCCTGCTCGACTATCTGGTGCGGCACACGGCCGGCGCGTCCCTGGAGGCGAACCTGGCGGCGGTGCGCGGGAACGTGCGGCTCGCCGGGCGGATCGCGGTCGCCTGGGCGGGGGCGTGACGCCGCGCGGGCTGCTGGTGGTCGGGGATGTCGTCACGGACGTCGTGGCGCGTCACCACGGGCCGCTCGCCGCGGGGACGGACACGCAGGCCGCCATCCGTACGGTGCCGGGCGGAGCGGGGGCGAACGTGGCGTGCTGGGCGGCGTACCGGGGGTGCCCGGACGTCACGCTGCTCGGCCGGGTCGGGGCGGAGTCCGCGCGCTGGCACGAGGAGGCGCTCGTACGGGCCGGGGTGCGGCCGCGCCTCGTGGTGGATACCGACGCGCCGACCGGGTCGGTGGTCTGCCTGGTGGACTCCGCGGACGGGGGCGAGCGGACGTTCCTGACGGACAGCGGGGCCTGTCTGCGGATCGGGCCCGAGAATTGGTCGGCCGGTCTGCTCGACGGGGTCGGCTGGCTGCACCTGTCCGGGTACCTGTTCTTCTCGGCGACCGGGCGGGAGCTGGTGGCGGCCGCCGTGCGGGACGCACGCGCGCGGGGCGTGCCCATGAGTGTGGATCCGGCGTCGGCGGGATTTCTGCGGGAGTTGGGCGCCGAGCGGTTTCTGGAGCTCGCGGAGGGGGTGGACGTGCTGCTGCCCAGCCGGGACGAGGCGGTGCTGCTCGCGGGCGGGGCCGGCGGAGGTGGAGGTGCCGGTGGAGTGGACGGGGCCGCGGCGGAGTTGAGCGGGCGGTTCTCCGTGGTGGTCGTGAAGGCGGGGGCGGAGGGGGCCTGTGTGGCGTGGGGCGGAGTGGTGCGGGAGTGGGTGAAGGCGGCGGCGGGGGTCGTGGTGCGGGATGCGACGGGGGCGGGGGACGCCTTCGTGGGGGCGGTGGTGGGGGCCCGGGTGCGCGGGACCTCGTGGCGAGGCGCGTTGGAGGACGGGTGCGGGGCGGGGGCGGTGGCGGTCGGGGTGGTCGGCGGCCGGCCGCCGCGCGGTTCCTAGGGACCGCAGCCTGATGCGCCAACTGGGTCGCCCGTTCGTCCCGTTGGCGGCCCCGGCCTGTGGGGCTACCGACCTGTGGGCTACCTGCCTGTGGGGTCACCTGCCCGTGGGGTCACAGGCCCGTGGGGTCACAGGCCGGTGCGGGCCGCCCGCGCAGTGACCCGCGCCCCTGAAGGCATGCGCCTTCGCCGCGCCTTCAGGAAGCGTGCGCGGCCGGCCACGACGGCGCACGGCCGTCAGGGCTTCTTGCCCCAGGCCGAGATCAGCGGGGAGGTCGCCAGGTCCATCGTGCCGTGGGAGATGTTGGCGAGGTGGCGGTCGATCTCCTCGTTCGTGGCGAGGCCCGCCTGCACCAGGGACCCGCGGACCTGCTCGACCGTGGCCGCCTCCAGCGCCGTGCAGGCGGGCGAGGCGACGGGGAAGTACGCGTCGGCCTCGACCTGGCGCAGGCCCGCCGCCCGCAGCAGCCCCGGGAGCTTGCGCCCGTACGAGAGATCCGCCCCGCGCCTGGCGAGCAGCGAGCGGAAGCCGTGGCGCAGGCGGTTGGCGAGCTGCTCCTCGGGGCCGCGCTCGTCGGGGCAGAGCAGGGGCTGGAGCGCCGGGTCCGCGTCCTCCACGAGGAGCCGGCCGCCGGGCCGCAGCGCGCGGATCATCGACTGCAACGCCCGCTCCCGGTCCGGGACATGGACGAGGACGAGCCGCGCGTGGACCAGGTCGAAGGACTCGGCGGGCGGCTCGTCGGCGCCGATGTCGTGCCGGCGCACCTCGACGGGCGGGCGCGGCGCGCTGTGCTGCCAGGACGTGTCGATGTCGGTGGCGAGGACACGTCCGGTCGGGCCGACCTTGCGGGCCAGCCAGGAGACGACGGACGTGCCGCCGGCGCCGACCTCCCAGCAGCGCCAGCCGGAGCCGATGCCGAGCCGCTCGATGTGCCGGAACGTCGTGGGGTCGAACAGCGCCGACAGGGCGTCGAAGCGCTGCCCCGCCTCGGGCTGCTGGTTGTCCAGGAGGTACGCGTGGCCGCCGGATCGCATCATGCTCAGATCATCGCAGCAGGCTCCGACCACACCGGACATTTCGGAACGGAATCCTCCGTTCCCCCAGGCCCTGACGCGTGGTCGGCGTTCGCTGGCAGACTGGCCCGCCAGGTCGTCCTCGTCGCGAGGACGTCCCGGTCAGACACGAGTACGTGAGAATCCGGCGCGAGGAGCCGAGCATGTCGATGGCGGGCAATCTGCGGAAGGTCGGCAGCCTGCGCAAGGTGGGCGGGCTGCGCAGAGTGGCACGGCTGGCGCGCCGGCGGCCCCGGGTGGACCTGAGCCATCCGGCCCGCTCCCCGCTGGGGTCCGCGGTGGTCAACTGCGTGACGTACGTCGACGGGCGGCGCAAGGAGGGCGAGCACGACCTGCGCGAGGCCGTGCGTCGGGTGCGCAAGAGCGAGGAGGGCTTCGTCTGGCTCGGCCTGCACGAGCCGACGGAGTCGGAGATCGCCGAGGTCGCCGAGCTGTTCGACCTGCACCCGCTGGCGGTCGAGGACGCGGTGCACGCGCACCAGCGGCCGAAGGTGGAGCGGTACGGGCAGACGCTGTTCGCCGTGCTCAAGACGGTCTGCTACGTGGAGCACACGCAGGTCACCGCGACGAGCGAGGTGGTCGACACCGGCGAGATCATGGTGTTCGTCGGCAGCGACTTCGTCATCACGGTGCGGCACGGCCGGCACGGCTCGCTGGGTCCGGTGCGCGAGGGCCTCGAGGCGGATCCGGAGCAGCTGGCCAAGGGGCCCGCGGCGGTGCTGCACGCGATCGCGGACGGCGTGGTCGACGACTATCTGACGGTGCTCGACGAGTTCCAGGCCGACATAGACGAGGTCGAGGCGGCGGTCTTCGCGCAGAACGGCGCGAAGGTCGACCCGGGCCGGATCTACCAGCTCAAGCGCGAACTGCTGGAGCTGAAGCGGGCGGTGGTCCCGCTGTCCCGGCCGGTGCTCGAGCTCGCCGGGCGGCCGCTGCCGTCGGTGCCGCCGGAGATACAGGCGTACTTCCGTGACGTCTCGGACCATCTGCTGCGGGCGGCGGAGCAGATAGCGGCGTTCGACGAACTGCTCAACTCGATCCTGCAGGCGCACCTCGCGCAGGTGACGGTCGCGCAGAACGAGGACATGCGCAAGATCACGGCGTGGGCGGCGATCGTGGCCGTGCCGACGATGGGCTGCGGCATCTACGGAATGAACTTCGACCACATGCCGGAGCTGCACTGGCGCTACGGCTATCCGCTGATGCTGTCGGTGATCGCCGGGCTCTGTCTCGTCGTGTACCGGGGGTTCAAGCGCAACGGCTGGCTGTGAGGAGGCGCCGGGGGCGGGGCGCACTATTCTGTACCGTCCATGTCAGCGCCCAGGGGGATGAGCGATGCCTTTGCGGGAGGACGATCCCGAGTCGATCGGCGGCTACCGGATCGAGTCGCGGATCGGCACGGGCGGCATGGGGGTGGTGTACCGCGCCCGCACTCCGTCGGGCCGCACGGTCGCGGTCAAGGTCGTGCACGCCCAGTACGCGGACGACCCGGAGTTCCGGGCGCGGTTCCGTCAGGAGGTCCGGGCCGCGCGCCGGGTGAGCGGGGCGTTCACGGCTCCGGTCGTGGACGCGGACCCGGACGCGGCGCGCCCCTGGATGGCGACCGTGTACGTCGCCGGGGACACGCTCGCGCAGCGGGTCGCCGAGCAGGGCACCCTGGACTGGCCGCAGTTGCGCCGGCTCGGGGTGGAGCTGGCGGAGGCGCTGCGGGAGTTGCACCGGGCGGAGGTCGTGCACCGCGACCTGAAGCCGAGCAATGTGCTGCTGCTCGGTCCGGGCCGGGCCGACGAGGGCGGCCCTGACCCGGACGGGGCGGCGGGTGCGGTGCGGGTCATCGACTTCGGCATCTCGCGGGCCGCGCAGAGCGATGTGCGCACGCAGACGGGCATGGTGCTGGGGTCGCCGCCGTTCATGGCGCCCGAGCAGTTCAGCAGTCCGCGGGACGTGGGGCCGCCGGTCGACGTGTTCTCGTTCGGGGCGCTGCTGGTGTACGCGGCGACGGGCCGCAGCCCGTTCGAGGCGGAGAACGCGTATCTGGCGGCGTACCAGACGGTGCATCACGCACCCGAACTGGGCGCGCTGCCCGCCGAGTTGCGGCCACTGGTGCTGTCCTGCCTCGCGAAGGCGCCGCAGGAGCGGCCGACGCCGGACGCGCTGCGGGAGGCGCTGGCCGCGCTGCCGGAGCAGGTGTCCGGTGACGGCGAGCCCGCACCGACCGGCACGGCGGGCGGCCCGACCCTGGCGCTCAGCCGTGGTGACGCGACGGTGCCGGACGCGTCCACGCGGGGCGGCGGCGAGAGCACCGGCGCCGACCTGACCGCCGTCACGCCGCACACCCCTCGCGGATCGCGGCGCCGGCGCATCACTGTCGCGGCGAGTGCGCTCGCCGTGGCCCTGGTGGCGGCCGCCGGGATCTCCGTCGCCGTACGGGGCGGCGCGGCCGGCGAGGAATCGGTCGCGCGGCAGGGCGCACCGGCCTCCGTGCCGGGCTGGCGGCCCTGGACGACGTCACTCGCCAAGGCGCCGGAGAACGGCAAGGACGGCAAGCACGGGTCCAAGGTGTCGGATCCGCGGGAGCTGATGCCGGACTCGTACCAGTGCACTCCGTCGCGGCTCGGCGTCTACTGCGCATCGTTCACCACGACCCTGATCAAGCTGGACCCGGCGTCCGGCGAGGTCGACTGGAAAGTGCCGATGGGAGACGCGGGCCGGTCGGGCGGCAGGCTGACGAACCCCGTGGTGGCGGCGGGCGAGGGACTCGTCTTCACGTTCAGCGGCGACGGCACGCAGGGCGTGGACGCCTACGACGCCGGCACGGGCCACCGGGTGTGGCGGAAGAAGGGCCCGCACTCCGAGTTCGCGCTGATGAGCGGGGTACTGGTCGTGCATCTGGGCGAGTTGGGCCCGTCGTCCACGGCCCGGTACGCGGCGTTCGACCCACGCAGCGGGAAGGAGCTGTGGCGGCGCACGCTCACCGCGGACTCGCCGAGCCCGCTGTACGCGGGGGCCGACGGGACCCTCGTCGCGGACCTGCGCCGGGCGAAGGCGGGCGTGCGCACGGTGGAGCGGCTCGACGCCCGTACGGGCCGCACGCTGGGCCGGGCGCAGGCGCCGAAGGGCGATCTGTGGCTGGCGACGGTGCGGGGGAACCGGGCGTACTACGCGCGCTGGGAGAACGACACGGGCGTCTCCTCCCGCGTCTTCGTCCAGGACCTCATATCGGGCCGGGTCCGCTCCGTGGACTTCCCCTGGGCCGTCGAGCCGGAGGCGCCGCCGCTGGTCGTGGGCGACACCATGTACCTCTTCGACTACGCGAACGAGATCGTGCTGGCGCTCGATCTGAAGCGCGGGAAGGCACTGTGGACGACCTCGCGCGAGCTGCGGCTGTTCAGCGAGCCGACGGTGAGCGGCGACACGCTGTACGCGACGACGCCGGGCAACAGCGTGGTGGCGATCGACACCCGCACCGGCAAGGAGCGCTGGCGCACCCGGCCTCCCGTGGAGCCCGCCGGGCAGCAGGGCGGGCCGAAGGGCGGCGGCGGCACGATCGACCAGCGATCGCCCAGCGGGACCGGCCCGCTCCGGGTCGGTGACGTGTTCTACGGGGTGACCGGGGACGGCGCGTTCTCGGTGGCCGTGCCGGGGAAGGGAGCACGGCCACCGAGATGACGACGGCGCGGAGTGCGCGCCGGACCGGCGCGGGTCAGGACTTCGCGTACACGCTCTCGACCCAGGCGGCGATCTGGTCGTCGTTCAGATGCATGGCCAGGTCGGCCTCGCTGATCATGCCGACGAGCTTCTTGTCCTTGATCACGGGCAGGCGGCGGATCTGGTGGTCCTGCATCTCGTGGAGGACCTCACCGATGTCGGCGCCGGCGTCGATCCAGCGCGGGGTGCCCTTGGCCATCTCGCCCGCGGTGACCTTGGCGGGGTCGTGCCCCATGGCGACGCAGCCGACCACGATGTCGCGGTCGGTGAGGATGCCGCACAGCCGCTCGTTCTCGTCGCTGATGGGCAGGGCGCCGACGTTCAGTTCACGCATCAACTGGGCGGCGCGGTCCAGGGTTTCGTGGGCGGGGATCCAGCGTGCGCCGGAGTGCATGATGTCCGCGGCGGTGGTCATGGTGGTACCTCCCGATGCCGGGTCGAAGGGGGGTTCCCGGCGCCGTCCCTCATTCTCGTCCCGGTCGGTACTGGGCGCATGTCATGGCTTTGACCTGTGCCTTCTCGCTCCGCGTTCGCTCTGTTCAGCCGTTCCAGGCGGGGTGGCGGGGGTCGTCGGCGCGGATGACGACGTCGGCCGCGGCGCCGGGGCCGGTCTCGTCGTCGTAGCGGGCGAAGGCGGGGAGGGTCCACTGCTCGGGCTCGGGGGTGCGGCGGCGCAGGGCGCCGGCGGACAGGCTGATGTGCACGGTGAGGTCGAAGGGGAACCAGTGGTTGAGGAGGAACGGGCCGTGCAGCAACAGGGGGCTGCCGGGCGGGAGTTCGACGTAGTCGCTGCGGGTCGCCCGGTCGGTGACCGGGTCCCACAGGTCGGGCAGGACGCGGCCGGTGCCGTCCGCTTCGAGGGGGCCGAAGACCTCGCGCCACAGGGCGCCGGTGTCGAGCCAGCCGCTGTAGTAGGCCTCGGTGTCCTGGTGGCCGTACTCCAGGCGGAGCGAGGCGGGCCGCAGGAAGCCGTCCGCGGGCACGACCAGGCAGGAGCGGCCGCGGACGCGCAGGGCCTCGGCGACACGGCCGGCGAGATCGCCGGGGCGGGCGGCCGGTGCGCCGTCGAAGGCGATCCGCGGCCAGGGAGAGCCGTCGGCCGGGGCGAGGTCGAGCAGGCGCTCGGCGAGGGTGTCGCCGAGCCGTTCCCAGGTGATCGCTTGGAGTCGCACGGGTCCATGATGCCGGGGCCCGCCCGGGTGACCACGCGCGGTGCCCAGGGGGTGCCGGACAGTGCCCGGCCGGGCATGGAACGGGTATGAGCAGCGTCGTACCGTCGTCGCCCCTCGCGGTGCGCGGCCCCCTCGTGTTCCAGCCCGTCCGGCGCCAGAGGTGCGCGGTGTGCCGGAGCGGGCCGCTCCGGCTGCTGGTCCTGGACGAGGGGCGGCCGCGCTGTCTGGACTGCGCGGATCTGGCGCATCTGGTGTTCCTGCCGCGCGGGGACACGGCGCTGACGCGGCGGGCGCGGGAGGAGAGCGGGCTGTCGGCGGTGGTCGTGCGCTTCCATCGGCGGCGCGGCCGGTACGAGCGGCAGGGGGTGCTGGTCGAGCCGACGGCGCTCGCACGGGCGGAGGCCCGCTGTCTGGCGGACGCGGAGGCGCGGGCGCGGCGGCGGGAGCGGGACGCGGCGCGGCGGGCGGTGCGCGACGAGTTGTTCGTGGCGGCGTTCGCGGCGGAGATCCGGCGGCTGTTCCCGGGGTGCCCGGTGGAGCGGGCCGAGGCGATCGCCGCGCACGCGGGGGCGCGGGGCAGCGGCCGGGTCGGGCGGACGGCGGCGGGCCGGGCGTTGTCGGAGGGCGCGGTGCGGGCGGCGGTCCGGGCGGGCGTACGGCATGTGGAGACGCCGTACGACGCGCTGCTGATGTCAGGGGTGCCGTGGCGGGAGGCGCGGGCGCGGGTGGCCGCGCCGGTGGAGGCGGTGCTGGCGGCGTGGCGGATGCGGGGCGCGGGGGACGAGCCGGCTCGGGCCGAGCCCGAGGCGTCCTGAGCCAGGACCCCGAACCCGAGCCCCGCCCCCGAACTCGGAACCCCCTGAGCCCGGACCCGGAACCCAGAACCCCTGACCCCTGACCCCGAACCCCGAACCCGGAGCCCCGAACCCCGAACCCGGAAACCGGAACCCCGGACCCCTCCCCTCCGCTCCCCTCGTCACACCGCCCCTCCCCTAATTACCCGCCGCCCTCCACCGGACTGCGGCATGATCTCGGGGTCGGTGGCGGCGGGGCCGTACGGGGCCGGGGGCCGGCCGGCCGAGGGGGTTGGCATGATCGAAGGACCGTACTTCGTGCTCGTGGTGTTCGGGGCCCTGTGGTGCGGGCTCGCCGCGGGCGTCTTCGTCGCGTTCTCGACGTTCGTGATGCGCGGCCTCGGCGCCCTGCCGCCGGACCGCGGGATCGCCGCGATGAACGCGATCAACGTGGCCGCCGTGAACCCGGCGTTCATGGTCGTCTTCCTCGGCGCCGCCGCGCTGTGCGCCGTGATCGCCGTCGTGACGTTCGTGCTCTGGCCCGAGCAGGGCACCGTCGAGCTGCTGCTGGGCTGCGCGCTGTATCTGGTGGGGTCGTTCGGCGTGACGGTGCTGGCGAACGTCCCGCGCAACGAGGCGCTGGCGAAGCTCGCCGGTGACGAGGAGGCCGAGGCGAGCGCCGCGTACTGGGGGACGTATCGGAGCGAGTGGTCGGGCTGGAACCACATCCGCAGCGGCGCCTCCCTGGCCGCCTCCGCCTCCTTCCTGCTCGCGCTGACCTGAGCCGGCCTGAGATGTCCCGGGGCCGGGCCGGACGTATCGTGGCGAAAAGAGCCGCGGCGTAGGGAGACGGCCATGGCCGACCCCAAGGGCTTTCTCAGGACGCCCCGGCGGGAGGCGCCGCGCCGCCCCGTCGAGGAGCGCGTCCGGGACTGGGACGAGGTGTACGTGCCGGGCGGTCTGCTGCCGATCGTCGGCGGGCAGGCCGACCGGTGCATGGACTGCGGCGTCCCGTTCTGCCACGACGCGTGCCCGCTCGGGAACCTGATCCCGGAGTGGAACGACCTGGTCGCGCGGGACGACTGGCGGGCGGCGAGCGAGCGGCTGCACGCCACGAACAACTTCCCGGAGTTCACCGGCACGCTCTGCCCGGCCCCCTGCGAGGCCGGCTGTGTGCTCGCGATCAATCAGCCCGCGGTGACCATCAAGAACGTGGAGCTGGCGATCGCCGACCGCGCATGGGACGAGGGCTTCGTGTCCGTGCGCCCGCCGGAGCGCCTGTCTGGCCGCAGCGTCGGCGTGATCGGTTCGGGGCCCGCGGGGCTCGCCGCGGCCCAGCAGCTGACCCGCGCGGGCCACACGGTCGCGGTGTACGAGCGCGACGACCGGCCGGGCGGGCTGCTCCGGTACGGCATCCCCGCGTTCAAGATGGACAAGCGCCGGCTGGAGCGCCGGCTGCGGCAGCTGGCGGACGAGGGCGTGCGGTTCCGTACGTCGACGGAGGTCGGCCGGGACGTCGGGGCGGCCGAGCTGCGGGCCCGGCACGACGCGGTCGTGATCGCCACGGGTGCCACGCAATGGCGCGAACTGGATGTGCCGGGGCGCGACTTGACCGGGATCCACCAGGCGATGGAGTACCTGCCGCTGGCGAACCGGGTGGGCGAGGGCGATCTGCCGGTCTCGCCGCTGAACGCCGAGGGCCGGCACGTCGTGATCGTCGGCGGCGGTGACACGGGCGCGGACTGCCTGGGGACGGCGCTGCGCGAGCGGGCCGCGTCCGTCACCCAGCTCGACATCTACGGCAGGCCGGGCGACGAGCGCGACGAGGAGGCGGAGCCCTGGCCGACGTATCCGAAGCTGTACCGCCTGTCGCCGGCGCACGAGGAGGCGGACGAGCTGAGGTCGTCGCCGCCGGCGCACGCGGACGCGCGGCTGTTCGCGGCGTCGACGCTGCGGTTCACGGGGGACGAGCGGGGCCGGGTGCGGGAGCTGCATCTCGTGGAGGTGGACGCGGGCCGGCGGCCGCGGCCGGGGACGGAGCAGGTGCTGCCCGCCGATCTGGTGCTGCTCGCGCTGGGGTTCCAGGGGCCGGAGCGGCGGCCCGGGGGTCTCGTGGACCAGTTGGGGCTCGGCGCGGACGCGCGGGGCGGGCTGGCCCGGGACGCGGGGTTCGCGACGCCGGTGCCGGGCGTGTTCGTCGCCGGGGACGCGGGACGCGGGCAGTCGCTGGTGGTGTGGGCGATCGCGGAGGGCCGGGCGGTGGCCGCGGCGGTCGACCGGTGGCTGACGGGGGCGACGGTGCTCCCGGCCCCGATCGGTGCGCACGACCGGCCGATGACCGCGTGACGGTCCCCGCGGCCGGCCCCGGAGCGGTTCAGGACAGCAGGAAGTCGGCGGCGCCGGCCTTGGCGCCCTCGATGAACGCGGTGATCTCACCCGGGGTGTAGATCAGCGCGGGACCGTCCGGGTCGGAGGACTGGCGCACGGCGACGCGGCCGTCGGCCAGCTTCATGGCCTCGACGCAGTTGCCGCCGTTGCCCCCGCTCCAGGGCTTGTGCCAGCCCTCGGTGCCGAGTTCGCGCGCGGGCATGCCGTTGTAGACCGGCTCGCCGTCCACGCCTCGTATCCGGTCCTTGATCCGGTCCATTCAGAGCTCCTTGCGGAGATCGCTCAGGATCTCCTTTGTGCGTTGTGCCGTCGCGGCGTGCGCCGCCATGCGGTCCATGACCTCCAGGTGGGTGGCCACCTCGGGGCGCGCGTCGAGGTAGACGGCGCCGGTCAGGTACTCGCTGTAGACCATGTCCGGGAGTTCGGGCACGGCGAAGCGGAACAGGACGAAGGGTCCGTACGTGCCCGGGTGCGGGCCGGACGCGAACTCCGCGACCTGAAGCGTGACGTTGGGCAGCTCCATCACGTCGAGCAGACGGTCGAGCTGGGCGCGCATCACGTCCGCGCCGCCGACCGGGCGGCGCAGCGCCGTCTCGTCCATGACCATCCACACGCGGGGCGCGTCCTCGCGGGTGAGCAGGGCCTGGCGCCGCATCCGCAGGTCGACGTGGCGGTCGACGACCTCCGGGTCCTCGACGAGCGCCCGGCCGACGGCCCCGGAGCGGAGCACGCCACGCGCGTAGTCCGCGGTCTGGAGCAGTCCGGGCACGAAGTGCGGCTCGTACGACCTGATGAGGGAGGCGGCGCCCTCCAGGCTGACGTACATCGAGAACCAGCCGGGCAGGATGTCGTGGAACCGCTGCCACCAGCCCGGCTTGTTCGCCTCCTCGGCGAGCTGTACGAACGCCTCGGCCTCGTCCCGGTCGACGTCGTAGGACTTCAGGAGCAGCTGGAGGTAGGGGATCTTGAGGGCGACCTCGGCGGTCTCCATGCGCCGGATGGTCGCGGCGGTCACGCGCAGTACACGGGCGGCGTCCTCGCGCTTGAGCCCCGCGCTCTCCCGCAGGTCCTGGAGACGCCGGCCGAGCACGACCTGGCCGACCGTCGGCGCGGACCGCGGTTCGCTCACGCCCCTGCCCTCCCAGTAGTCCCTGTGTCGAGTTCCAGCCGCGGAAGAAGACCCGGAACCATCAGGTCACCGGCCGATTCCCCGCGGTCCACCCCCATTGGGCGCCGCGCGACGAGCTGTTGGCAGCAGTGTGCCATGCCCGCTCCGCGCGGCACACTGCACTCTGCACTTTTCAGAGTGGCTCTTGCCAAGTGTTCACGACGGGGAGATAGTGGCAAGCGTGACTCCGTCCGCGCCTTTAGGAACAGCAGCCCGCGAAGCTACGCTCGGTGACCTTTCCGGTACGCCGTTCGGGCCACCGGCCCGCCGCAGCAGCTTCGAACTGGCTCCCCACCCGGGCTCCGCCGCACAGGCCCGGCGCATGACGCGTGCCCATCTCACGGGATGGGGCGCGTGCGAGGACACCTGCGACGCGGCGGCTCTCGTCGTGTCCGAACTGGTCACGAACGCGATCGTGCACACCGCCAGCCGCCGGATCCACTGCGAGCTGCACGAGCTGTGCGACGACGCGGGCGAGCGCGTGCGGATAGCCGTGCGCGACGAGGGCCGGATGCCCGGCGACACCGCTCCGGCGGGCCGTGTCGCACCCGAGGAGGAGCACGGCAGGGGGCTTCTTCTCGTGGCCGCGGTCTCCAGCGCGTGGGGCGCTCAGGAGACCGGGCCGGGCCTGGTCGTATGGGCCGAACTGCCGCGCGACGGAGGGCAGGGCGCCGCCGCGGGCCCGATGCCCGAGGCCTCCGGCCCCGCCGAGTGGTCCTGGTGAACGGCCACTGCGCGCAGCCGGCTTCAACGGCTGCGCGGACGGCCTGAACGTACTGGTGAACGTCCGCCCCGAGCTGTTCGGCGGAGAACGACGAGCGTGCTGAGCGGGAACGGATGGGCGTGTTGACGACGAGGACGATGCACCTGGACTCGCTGGTCGGCCTCGCGCGGCGACGGCCGATGTCGAGCCCCGTCCCACCGACCCTGCGCCTGGGCGTTCCTGACGGCATGACGGCACCGCTCGGCTGCGACGCGGTGTCCGTCCCCGAGGACTTCGCCCGCGCGATGACGCACCGGCTGCCCCGCATGGGCTGTGTCTACGCGGACGGCGCGCACTGGTGGTGGATCGTGCCCTCGGACTCGGACGTGGCCCTGGAGTGGCCCGCGCCCGCCCGGTACACGACGGGCGCGCTGGTGCCGGACGCCCGGCGCACACCCGCGCTCATCCACTGCCCCGACGGGGCCGTGCCGTACACGCCGCCGATCCCGCTGTACCTGGCCCTGTGCCGGGTGACGGGGACGACGCCGTCCTGGTCCCGCTCGGCGGCCTGAGCGGGCGTCAGTCGACGTACTCGTCGTGGTAGCGCACCGCCGCGGGGGGGGCGGGGGGGCCCGGCGCCGCGGGCCGCCCCCCCCGGCGCCCCCCCCCCCCCCCCCCCCCCCAGGGGGGGGTGGTCGCGCCCGCGGGGGCGCCGAGCGCCGAGGACCGCCCCGCGGGCAGCTCCCACGCCTCCTGCCGTCCGAGTGCGGTGAGGTCCAGCAGGTTCGTGGTGAAGCCGATGCCGTCGAGGCCGCGGTCGAACGTCGAGTACGTGTGGAAGACCCGCTCGCCGTCGCGCAGGAAGCAGCTGATCGCGGGGCGCTCCTGGAGGCAGCCGCCGACCTCCACGGTGGTGCCGAAGTCCTGGTTGAAGTCGCTGAGGTTCGAGGAGTACCAGGGCACCGTCCAGCCCATGCGGGCCTTGAACGGCAGGATCTTGGTGAACGGGGCGCGGGAGACGGCCGCCAAGGCGGTGCCGCGGGCCCGCAGGTGCGCCAGGTGCCCGATCTGGTCGAGGAATCCGGAGCAGCTGGGGCAGCCGGCCTCCCACTCGGGCGCGAACATGAAGTGGTAGACGACGAGTTGGGTCCGGCCCTCGAACAGGTCGAGCAGCTCGGCCTTGCCGTCCGGCCCCTCGAAGACGTACAGCTTGTCGATCTCGACCATGGGCAGCTCGCGCCGTCGCGCGTTCAGTGCGTCGCGCGCCCGGGTCGCCGCCTTCTCCAGTGCGAGCAGTTCCTCACGGGCGGCGCGCCACTCCTCGTGCGTGACCACCTTCGGCAGCCCCATGGTTCCTCCTCGGATCGGGGTCTCTGGGAGGTGTGACCGGGGGTGTGCGCGGAACTCATCGCTGCCGCCGAAGTTTTTTCCGTCAATTCTCGTGGGGTTCTCGGGGGTTCCCCGAATGTTCGCTGAGGGTGCACTGTTGTCCGCTGAGCCCGACACCATCACAATGCTCATGCCAAACATGGCGCTCGGTGCACCACTCTCACCTCGGGAGAGGAACCCCCCACTATGAAGAAGTCTCTCGTCGGCGCGCTCTTCGGCGTGCTCCTGCTGGGCGCGACCGCCGCCCCGGCCACGGCCCTCGGCGACACCGCGACGTCCCAGCACGCGGCGAAGGTCAAGCCCAGGGCCGTCAGCTTCGCCGGCACGGTGGCGCTCAGCAACTGTTCCGGCTCGGTCGTGCGGGTGCCGAACTCGCAGCCGACCGACCCGGCCCTGGTGATGTCCAACGGCCACTGCCTGGAGTCCGGTTTCCCCGGCCCGGGCGAGGTCGTCGTCGACCAGCCCTCGACCCGCAGCTTCAGCCTGCTCAACTCGTCGGGCAGCAAGGTCGCGACGCTGCGCGCGAGCAAGGTCGCGTACGGGACGATGACCGACACGGACGTCTCGCTGTACGAACTCACCAGCACCTACCAGCAGATAGAGAGCTCCTACGGCATCAAGGCCCTGGAGCTGTCCGCGGACCACCCCACCCAGGGCACGGCGATCAGCGTCGTCTCGGGCTACTGGAAGAAGATCTACAACTGCTCGATCGACGGCTTCGCCTACCGGCTCAAGGAGGGCGAATGGACCTGGAAGGACTCGGTCCGCTACACCTCGGCCTGCGACACGATCGGCGGCACCTCCGGCTCCCCGGTGCTCGACCAGGCGACCGGCAAGGTCGTCGCGGTCAACAACACCGGCAACGAGAGCGGTGAGGAGTGCACGGACAACAACCCGTGCGAGGTGGACGAGAACGGCCAGGTGACCGTGCGCCAGGGCATCAACTACGCCCAGCAGACGTACGGGATCGTGCCCTGCGTCGGCACGGGCAACAAGATCGACCTGTCGGCTCCGGGCTGCGCCCTGCCCAAGCCGTGACCTGACCGGCCCGTCCTCGCGCCCCGCCCCACAGGGGGCGCGGGGACGGGTCTCCGGCACCGGTGTGACACTGGGGCGCGTGACCAGGGACGACACGGAACCGGACGACGGCGGATGGCCGGACGTCGCGGGCGACACCGCCCTGACGATCCACGTCCCGGAGGCGGACGCGCTGGTGCGCACCCCGTCCCGGGCGCACGTCACGGTGCTCTACCCGTTCCTGCCGCTCCCCCGCCTCACCGGCGCGCCGGACGCGCGACTGGCCGCCCTCTTCGCCTCCGTGCGCCCCTTCACCCTGACCTTCCGCGAGACGCGCCGCTGGCCGGGCGTCCTGTACCTGCCGCCGGAACCGGACGATCCGCTGCGCGCCCTGACGAAGGCGGTCCGCGATCTGTGGCCGGAGGCCGTCCCCTATCGCGGTGTCTTCGGGCACGAGGGCCTCGACCCGCATCTCACGCTGGCGAGCGGAGACGGTACGGACGCGCTGCCCGCCCGCGACTTCACCGCGGCCCTGCCCGTCCGGACCCGGGTCGAGGAGGTCCGGCTGATCGTGACGGACGGCCCCGGGACCGGCTGGCGGGACGTCCGCGCGTACCGGCTCGGCGGCGCTCAGCCCTGACCGCGTGCCGCGCGCACGACACCCTCCAGCAACTCCTGTGCCCGGTCGACGAGTCGGCCCGGGTCGGGCTCGGCGAGGACGTCGTCGATGCCCCGCAGTCCGGCGCGGGCCAGCAGCCGCTTCTCGTTGGTGACCCATTCCCCGCGCGCGGCGAGCACGGCGTGCGCGGCCTGCATCGCGGCGACGCTCACGGCGCCGAGGACCTCGGCGCGGCCGCCGTTCGGCACGTTCCCCGCGCGCGCGTACCCGAGTGTCATGGCGGCCTTGCCCCACCATTCCCCGGCGGCGGCCTCGCGCAGCGCCGCCGGATACCGGTCGACCGCGGGAGTCGTGCCGCGCAGGACACGGTTGAGGGCGAGTTCGGCGACGACGAGGTAGCTGGGGATGCCGGCGAGGTGGAACATGAGCGGCTCCCAGCGGAACCGGCCCGCCTCGGCCTCCTTCACCTCGTGCTCGACCTCGTCGAGGTCGCGGTAGTGCACGTCGACCCGCCGCCCGTCGACGACGAGCCAGGCGCCGCCGTTGAACACGCCGCCGCCCCAGCCGCCGATCTCGGATGCCTCGCCCTCCCAGCCGAGGTCCCTCAGGTCCTGCGGGTCGAAGGGGCCCCGGTAGTACACGGCGAGGTCCCAGTCGCTGGACTCCTTGTGCGTGCCCTGGGCCCGCGATCCGCCGAGCGCGACGGCGTGGACGTGCGGCAGGGCGGCGAGGCGGTCGGCGAGGGAGTCGAGGAAGGCGGCGTCCTGGTCGAGGGCGCTCTCGGTGGTCTCGGGGTCCATGGGACAGCACGGTAGCGGGAGTTCGCCGCCGGTCGGTTGTCAGTACCCCGCTGTACGGTGGCCGCAGTTCCACACATGATCCACATCCACGGGGGATGCGCAGCCATGAGTTCGACCTTGCGCGGGCCGAGTGCCCCGCACCCCGCCGCGCGGTCCGGGCGGCGGCCCGGGTGTCTCGCGGCGCCGTTCGTCCTCGCGGGCCGCGTCTTCCGGCCGGCCCGCCCGGACCGGGTGACCGACGGTGCCATCGAATCGGCCCAGATCGCCCGCACGGCCATCGGGATCGTGGCGACGCTCTGGCTCGTGTACGCGTACCCGATGCGCCAGTCGGTCGGTTCGTTCGCGATGGACAAGTTCGCGGAGACGCTGCTGAGCACGGGGGTCCTCGTGGTGGCGGGGCCACTGGCGCTCGCGGTGTTCGTGGCCGCCGCGCGTCCGCCGCTGCGGGGCGTGTACCTGCGACGGCTGAGCGGTCCGCTGCGCGGCTTCGCGGCACTGCTCGCGGCCGTACTCGCCCTGGCGCTGCCCTCGTTGACGAACGGGGGCGTGGCGCTGGACGGGCCGCTGTACTACGTGTTCCTGATCGCCGGGCTGCCGCTCGTCCTGTTCGCGCTGCCGTTCGCGCTCACCGCGTGCGTGCTCTGCGTCCACCACGCGTTCCGCACCGCCGACGTGCACGAGGTGCTGCCGCCGCTGCTGTCCCCGCTGCTGGTGTGGGCCATGTTCGGCGTGCAGGTGCTCGACGACGCGCCGGTCGCCGCTCCGCTGCCGGTACGGATCCTGTTCCTGGCCGGTCCCCCGCTGTCGGTGACGGCCCTGTCCTGGTGGGAGCTGAGACGGCTGCGCACGCACTTCGGCATCACGCTGCGCGGGGCGCTGAACCGCCAGGGGCCGGCGCGCCCGTGAGCGGGGGCGTGCTGTTGCGGGCCAGTTCCAGCGCGCCGCTCTCCCACCACTGGCCCGCCGGGGGCCCGCCGCGGCAGGTCCCGTCGGACTCGCCGGGCCGCTTGATCCAGAGGTAGGCGTCGAGGGCGGGGTCCGCCGTCCCGGTGGTGGGCGGGGTGCCGAGGGCGCGGCCGGGCGGGTTGCACCAGGCGTCGGTGCCTTCGTAGGGGCCGTTGCCGTTGCGGCTGCTGTCGATGACGAAGTGCGGGGTGCCGCCGAGCGCGGCGAGGAGCCGGTGGCCGTAGGCGGACGTCTCGGCGTTCGTGCGGTAGTTGGCGACGTTCAGGGCGACGCCGGTGGCCGCGGCGACGCCCGAGCGGCGCAGGGGGTCGACCAGGCGGGCGGGGTCGGGGATCCAGCCCGCGTTGCCGGCGTCGAGGTAGACGCGGGTCCCGGGGCGGGCGGCGAGGCGCTGGACCGCGTAGGACAGGAGGGCGTAGCGCTCCTCGGTGTCGGCGCCGGGGCAGCCCGCGACGGCCGAGGCGACGGCGTCGGGCTCCACGACGACGTAGGCGCCGCCGCTGCCGAGGCCGGAGGCGAGGGAGTCGATGTAGGCGCGGTAGGCGGCGGCGTCGGGGGCGCCGCCCGCGGAGTAGGAACCGCAGTCGCGGTGCGGGATGTGGTAGGCGACCAGGACGGCGGTGCGGCCCGCGCGGGCCGCCGCCTCGGTGACGGCGCGGGCGGTGGGGCCGGGATCGGTCCCGCCCAGCCAGACCGCCTGGGGGCGGCCGGCGATGCGGTCGACGAGTTCGGCGTCGGCGGTGCGGCCTTGGGCACGGTACGGGGGGGGGGGGGGGGGGGCCGGTCGGGGCGCGGAGTGGGGGGGCACGGGTGGCCCCCGCCAG
>NZ_JBHYTK010000040.1:0-16215 GCF_042749255.1 Streptomyces sp. NPDC059524
CTCGGGCTTCAGCAAATACCTTATCCCCCGCCTCCACCGGTGCCCACGCCCCGACCCCCGCCGCGGCGCGCCGGCGCCGGCCGGGCGCCCCCCCCCGCCCGGGAGGAACACCGCCCGGGAGGAACACCGTGCCCCCTGCCACCCCACGCCACGCCCGGTCGGCACGTCACGCCGGCGTCACTCGACCTCGCATCCGCCGCCGCGTCCTGTGGGGCGTAGCGAGTCTCCTGTGCGGAGCTGTGACCCTCGGCCTCTGGGCGGCCTACCAGCGACTCGAAAGGAACCTCGCCACCACCGACATCGACGCCCGCCTCGGCTCCGACCGGCCTGCGCGCACCGCCGGCGAGGCCATGAACATCCTCGTCCTCGGCTCCGACAGCCGAGCCGGCGCCAACAGCGCATACGGCGCCCACATCAGCGGGGCCCGCTCCGACACGGCCATGCTGGTCCACGTCGCCGGCAACCGGAAGAGCGCCACCGTCGTCAGCATCCCTCGGGACACCGTCGTCCACCGACCGTCCTGCCCCCGCACCGACGGCGGCAACACGCCCGAGGAGGGGGCCGCCATGTTCAACACCGCCTACAGCGTCGGCGGCAGCGCTTGCACCGTCAAAACGGTGGAGCAGATGAGCCGTGTGCGGATCGACCACGTCATCGAGGTCGACTTCACGGGATTCAAGCGGCTGATCGACGCGATCGGCGGTGTCGACGTGACCACCGAGCAGGACATCCACGACCCCAGGAGCGGCCTCGACCTGACCGCGGGCACGCACACACTGCACGGCGAACAGGCACTCGCCCTGGTGCGCACCCGTTACGGAATCGGTGACGGGAGCGACCTGGGACGCATACGCCTGCAGCAGCGATTCCTCACCGCCCTGGTCGAACAGCTCCACTCCGACCGCCTGTTCAGCGACCCCGTGCGCCTGTACAAGACCGCTGACGCCGCCACATCGGCCCTCACCACCGACAAGAACCTCGGCTCAGTGCGCGCGCTGACACATCTCGCCCGGGACGTGAACCGCGTCGACCCGCACGCCGTCCGCTTCCGCACGCTGCCCGTCCGCCCCTATCCACGCGACCCCAACCGGGTGACAGCGGACCAACCCGCCGCAGACGCCCTCTGGAATGCCCTGCGTCAGGACAGAACACCGCCGCCCGACAGCGACTGATCCGAGCCTCGGGTGCGGACCATCCACAGCACGGCGGCCACGGGTTCCGGCCGGCGGCCAGCCGCCGGTACACAAGGCTGCGCCGGGACCCCGCGGGGCGCGACTCTTCGCCTGGCCTTCGCCAAGGAGGGCGGGGGTGTCGCACCCTCGCTGTATTCGGGGCCCAGTCGGTGCCCCGATGTCCAGGCCACAATCCGAGTTCGGCCCGCCGGGCTGTCGTGTTGCTTCCAGCAGCTACCCCCACCGTCCCGGATCCGTTCACCGACGACGTGGCACGGAACCTCGCCCGCCCCGTTCTCGCACCCGAAACACCAGCTCATCCGCAGCCTGCGGCCAATGGGCGTACTGAAAGTCGAAGCCTGCCTGGACCAATCGGCCCGGGACGACACGGCGGCTCTTCAGCAGCAGTTCGGTGTCGGTACGCAGAGCGAACGCGCCGAGCTCGGCCATCCACTTGGTCGCCGGGAGACCTACCGGCACACCCCACGCAGAGCGCAGAGCGCGCATGAATGCGCGCTGCGGCAGGGGATGCGAAGCTGCCAGGTTCACCGGCCCTGTGATGTCCTCCCGGTCGATCAGAAACTCCACCGCGCGCACGAAGTCGTGTTCGTGGATCCACGACACGTACTGTGCGCCACCGGCGACCGGGCCGCCGAGGCCCAGGCGGGCGAGTCCCAGCAGGACGGCGAAGACCCCGCCGGGGTCCGGGCTCATCACCATGGCCGAACGCAGAGCGACCTTGCGCGTGGCCGGCGTTTCCGCCTGCTGCTGAGCCTGCTCCCAGGCTTTGGCGATCTCGACGCTGTACGCCCAGTAGTTCGGCACGCACGGTTCGGTGCCGCCGATCACACCGGTGGCCTCGTCGTTCGGGGCGTCGAAGCGGTGCGAGTACACCGTCGCGGTGCTCATCTGCAGCCAGACGCGGGGCGGTCGGGCAGCGCCCGCGATCGCGGCGCCCACGACTCGGGTGGAGTCGACCCGGGAGTCCATCATCTCCTGCAGATTGGCCGCCGTGTATCGGCAACTCACGCTGCGTCCGGCCAGATTGATGACGACGTCGCTGCCGTCCACCTCCGCCGCCCACGGCCCCAGGGTCCGACCGTCCCACTGGACCTCGCCCTCGTGCCTGGCGTGTCGAGTGAGCACCACGACCTTGTGGCCGGCGTCGGCCAATGCGCGTTTCAGGACAGCGCCGACCTGTCCGGTGCCGCCCGGAATCACTATCTTCATCGGCTGCCCCTCTTTCCTCTCGGACCAGCCTAGACCAAGAGTTGAACACGTTCAAAACTAGGGGATGATCCGCCCTTTAAGCCCGCCCCACCGCGCGGCACAGGTACTGGACGTCGATGGGGAGCTGCGCTCTCCGGAGGCAACGCATCCCGTGCCGCCAGGGCTGCAGCCGGGATCCCCTTCGTTACTGGCCACATGGCCATCGCCCATGCCGGAACCACGGTTGCCCCCGGCCATGCGGACCGACAAACTCGCCCTCGCCCACCAGACCGCGCTCCACCTCGCCGCGATCCTCATCCGGGCACGGCGACAGCCCGCTCAACCATCGACCACCCAACATGCACCCGCAGGCCAGGAGCCCGTGCCAACGATGTGCTCCACGATCCTGAATGCCTCACGGATGGGGACGGTGTCCTCATCCGGATACTCGTCGCCCTGCCCGTTTGAGAGGATGAACCCGTCGCTCGCCCCCGTAGTTCCGGGGGCCACGGCATGCTCGCCGGGACCACCCTCACCTTCGAGCAGCACCACCATCGCTCGCTCGGTGTTCGTCACGAAGGCCAGCAACCGTCCGGACGAACTGGTCAGCCACGTCTCAAGCTGCCCGCTGTCGATCCTCGACCGAAGAGCCTCCACCACCCCCGCCGACGAAACAGAGGCAGGGCGGTCGTCGCTGATCACCCAAGACTCGATCACGAGCACACCGATCTCACGCACGGACCCAAATGACAGGCCCTAGGCATCGAACAGCGAGTCTTCCTGCAAGGTGGGCTCGGGTGCGAGGACGGCGCGAAGGCCGCTGATGGTCTGCCGCCACCTCGAGCCATCAGGTGTCTCGTCCCAGAGCTCGGCGAGCTCGGACTCCTCGGCAACCACACGGTCCAGCGCCTCGACAGCAAGTGGCTGAAGATCGGCGGCGAAGATCGGAAGGGTTTCGTCGGGCCCATAGCTTGTGCTGATCGGCTCACCACCCGGGCACTGTGCCGCGATCAGAGCGACGGCAGCTACGGCCTCTTCCCCTTCCGGCCCTTCGAGGTAGTCCCGGGTCTGAATGGTGCGGGTCAGGGTCGCCCGCACAAGAGCCTCGCGCTTGTCCTTTGCGGTCTCGTCCAGCGTGCAGGCGAAGTCCGCGGCCGTGTCATTCTCGAACGGGCCGATATCCCAAGTACCCATCGTGATCTCCTCGCGTCAAAGTGCGGAGATCATCGCATCGGCCACTGACAGCGGCGCGGTTATCGGGTGGCCGGCGCCCGTGCCACCCCACTCTCCGCCCTCGACGGACCATGCGTCGGTCAACTGCCCGAGCATCCAGGACTACTGAGCCAAGCGTCTGCAGCGACGAATGCTCCACGCTTGCGTCGATTTTGCATTAGTACAATCATTGGTTGCCTCTAGTGTAAACGCACCCCTAAAGTGTCGATCATGACAGCGAAGACGCCCACGCCCGTGACCCTGACCGGCACCCACGTCCGTCTCGAACCGCTGACGCGGGGCCATCTCAGCGATCTGTTTGCCGCCGGCGGCAACGACGACGAGGTGTGGCGGTGGCAGGGCGGCCCGACACCCACGACCGAGGCGGAACTCGGCACCAAACTCGACGACGTCCTCCACGACGAGCTCGTCGCCCTGCCGTTCGCTGTCGTGCTGCTGGAGACCGGCCGCGCAATCGGCTGGACCACCTACCTGGACGTCAGCGAGCAGGACGAGAGACTGGAGATCGGCTGGACCTGGTACGGACGGCGCCACTGGCGCTCAGCTGTGAACACCGAGTCCAAGCTGCTGCTGCTCACACACGCCTTCGAGGAACTGGGCATGGGACGGGTCCAGTGGAAGACGGACCACATGAACCATCGGTCGCGGACTGCTATCGCCCGCCTCGGGGCCCAGCCCGAAGGCATCCTGCGGCGACACCGGCAACGGCCGGACGGAACCTTCCGGGACAGCGTCTACTTCTCGATGCTCGCAGACGAGTGGCCGGCGGCCAAAGCCGGACTGCAATCGAAGCTGGCCAAGTACGCGGTGCCCAACGGCTGATCACGCCCGCCCTGCGCCGACCGGGAAGCCACCGCTTCCCCACTGGCATCCGCCACCCCGCAAACGGACAACCGGCACCGAGGCGCTCGCCCCGGCCCCGGATCTAGTGGTGGGCAACGACAACATGCCGGCCGGCCAGTCCGCCCCGTGATGTGCGCCGTCCAACAGGCTCAAGGTGATCCGCTCCGCCTGGCACATACCCTCCGGCCTCTCTCCCGTTCCGGGGCCGGTATCGGTGACCTGAGCTGGCTTGAACCTCGCTTACGTGATCGCCATGCGCTGGGCTTTCCTGATTCTTCGTCAGTAGTGGTTGCCACCATAGACAGTTCAGCGGGAGTTGCATCGGGGGGAGGCTGCATGCCTTGGGTCAGACCGTACGTACGGGCGGACGGGACGAAGGTCCGTGGGTACTCACGCTGGGCGGCGGGCGCGCGCCGGGAGATGGCGATATTCGTCGGTGCCGCTGTGGTCGTGGTGGGTGCCGGCAGCAGCATGGACGGCACGGCGTCACGGTCAGGCCCGGGCGCGGAGCACCCGAGGCCGAAGTCGACGGCGATCTATCCCGTGCACTTTCCCGGGTGGGAGGAGCCGAAGAAGCCGAAGCCGACGGTGTCGTACCCGATCCAGTTCTCGCCCCAGGAAGATGACCGGTAACACGGCGTCCTCATGCCCAGGCCTCTCCCGCGCCGCATCGACAACCAGCTCCCTCGGGAGTGATCCACAAGAAGCGACGATGTGGGAGGGCCTTGAGCAAAGTGCTGCCTGAGCTCGTCGGACGTGACACGTTCGACGATCTCGTCATCAGGAACGACTTCAGCGACGACGAGTTCTGGACTGCGGTGGTCGGGGAGCTTCACCGACCCCGGGGGCCCGACGGCGAGTTTCCCGCAAGGGTGCAGGTCCGCACGCGATACGACAAGCTCGCGGTCCCCTACGAGGCGACCGTGCTGGCAGCAACCACCAGCGGGTGATGGTGACCTTGGGACGTCACGTGGTGGGATCCACGTTCCATGCCGCGGGCAGATCGTTGCCGCAAAAGACACAGACGAAGTCGTCCTCACGGACGATACTGCGCTCCTGGCAGTCGGAGCATCGCCGGAACACCACCTCGTGGGTGAAGCCGGATGGCCGCCGGAGCTCTGCAGCGTCCAGGGCGCGGGCGACCTCCGTCCAGGAGGTGACGTCCGGGCAGTAGCCGGTGGAGTGATTGCTGACCTCGCTCACGGTCCACCGGTCTGCCTCGCGCATGAAGCTGATCTCACCAGCGCTCAGGACCGCATCTCCGCCGGCGCAGGCCACGTGCTCGCTCCGGCGCGGCGCCAGCCGAAGCACACCGTCCACGCCGACCACGAAGGTGAACGGTTCGGCCAGCTCCACCGCCGATTGCTCCACGATCCAGCCGTCGAAGTCAGCCGCCGAGCCGATACGACGCCCGCCCTCTCCAGGCCGGACCGCAGCCTTCAACTCGACCGGTCCGACATATCGATAGCTCCGACCCCGCCCAACCACGCCAGCCAACTTATAGGACTTCCGACACACGCCCCGGAGAGCCGGGCCTTCGCGGCTCCGGGTCGTGGTCGTCTCCACCCTGGAATCTCCTGGATGCCAGCCGTCGGACGTGGCAGCGGAGCAGGGCTCATGAGCATGTGGTCAAGAGCGTCAATGGCTCACCGCCACTCACCCCGCCACAGACGCGCCGGTGAGGGCCAGCATCACGAGACCATTCCGCCACCAATCCTCTCCGCCGGTCATGAGCGTTGAAGCTGATACACACACCGGGCATGCCCCATGCCACTGCCGCCATGATCGATCAACTCCCCCGGCCTTGATGCGTCAGGCGCCTGAGCCGTCCAACGCACGAGTCACGCAGCGAAGCCGATGTTCATCACGTACTCGTAGGCGCCGGGCCCGGAAAGGTCTGGCCGAGGGCGAGGGGTAATGTCGAGCGGCACTTCGTTCGTTATAGTGAACACATGGTTCATCCAATCGATACCGTTCGGGGAACTGTCCAGGTCGCCACGTACCTGGATGAAACGTATCTGGATCAGGCCGACACGCGGGTGATCGCCGTAGGTGACCGGGACCGTGCGCCGTGGGCTGCCGTCGAGCACTGCCTCTTCCACCCGCAGGGCGGCGGCCAGCCCGCCGACCGGGGCTGGCTGGCCGATGTGGAGGTCGTCCCGGTCCGGGACCGGGAGTCGGGGCTGGTCGTGGCGCTGGCGCCCGAGGGCGGCCAGTTGCCGATCCTCGCCGTGGGGCAAAAGGTGCGGGCACGGATCGACGTGCAGGCCCGGATGACGCACGCTGCACTGCACACGGCCGGGCACCTGGTCGAGGCGGCCGGACGCCTTCAGGGGTGGGTGATGCTCAGCAGCAACCACTTCCCCGGTCAGGCCCGCATCGAGTTCCATGCACCGCAGCCGGACGCCCGGCTGACCGACCCGGAAGGGCGCGAGGATGCCACCGCCGCTCTGCGGGACGCGGTGGCCGCCGCGATCGCCGACGATCTGCCCGTCCTCGCGCAGTACGAGGGCGAGGGGCGGCGCGTGGTGCACCTGGGCGCCCTGCACTGTGCGCCGTGCGGGGGCACCCATGTACGTAGCCTCGGCGATCTGGCCGAAGTGGTCCTGCCGACGCTGAAGGTGAAGAAGGGCCGTGTCCGCGTGTCCTACTCCGCCACCCACCGGAGCCACTGATGGCCGCGCCATCCGGCTCCGGCCGACAGCCGGTCAGCAGTACCGCGGCCGCGGTCGGCGCAAAGATCCGACTGCGCCGTCAGCAACGCGGAATGAGCGCCGCGGAGATGGCCCGGCGCGCCGGGCTGAGCAAGGCCACTCTGTCGCAACTGGAGGCGGGCAAAGGCAATCCGACGATCGACACCCTGGACGCGATCGCCGTCGCGCTGCGCATCCCGATCGCGGACCTGCTGGCGCGCGACGCCGACACCGGGCCGGTCTACCGGCCGGGCACGCCCGCCGAACCGGGCGAGGTCGCCCGGGAACTGCTGCGCCGTATCAGCAGTGGCAACAGTCTGGAGATCTGGCGGTTGCGCATCCCGCCCGAGACGGAGGTGACCGGCGTCCCCCACGCCACCGGCACGATCGAGCATCTGCTCATCGCCACCGGGTACGTGACCGCCGGACCGGTCGATGCCCCGCAGGACCTGGGCCCCGGCGACATGCTGGCCTTCGCCGGCGACGCCCCGCACTTCTACCGCACCGCCGCCGAGGCGGTGGACATCACCGTCGTCTTCGCCTCCCCCATCAGCACCTGAGCCAAGGCGCCCATGGTTGGCGACCGGGCAAAGCATGGTCTTCCAGCGCCAGGTATTCCGCTGCCGAGGCCGAACACACCTCGTGCGGACCGCCGCTGGGCCTGGACGCAGATCCTGGTCTTTGGCACGAGGACCCGGCGGCGGCCGAGAATGGCCCCGTCGGGCAGGCAAGCAGGCTGACGTCCGCCGGAACGACGCATGGCCAAGGCGGTGGCCGTCGACGGCAATCACGTCGCCTTCTACGGGGGCTACATCGCCCACCTGAAGAACCAGCGAACCCTGGGCCGCCACCTCGGCCGTCGCGAACACATGAGCGCCACGATCCAAGCCGTCGCCGGCCTGTCGTCTCACCAGCAGACCGCAGACCTGAACCAGCAACGGCAAACGGGAACACGGGCACACCGAAGTCCTCGACGTCTCACCGTTCGTCAGACGTCTCGGACAGTGGGGCTTGGCGACTCTCACTCAGCAGTGAGCTTCTTGACGAACCAATGGTCGGCCCGCCCATGGCCTTCATACGGTGCGGTTTCCTGGTAGCCGTGCCTGGCGTACAGGGTCCGGGCCTCGATCAGTTGGGTGTTGGTCTCGCACACGATCCGAGTTGCACCGAGCTTCACAGCCGTCTCCTCGACGGCCCGCAACAGACCTTTCCCGAGCCCCGTTCCACGTCCGGCCGGGCGCACGTACATCCGCTTGAGCTCGGCCGTCTCGGTGCCGTTCAGCATCTGCACTCCCGCGCACCCCAGAAACTCGCCCTCGTTGCTGCGTGCGACGAGGAAAGCGCCGCTGGGCGGGCCGAGATCGTCGTGGGGGTCATGCGCCAGCACGGTATCGAGCTCCACGCTGGTGACCGATCGTCCCATCACCCTTTGCCCCATCTCCGCGAAGTACTCCCGCATCACGTCGTCCACGTCCGCGTCCAGGACGGATCCGGCCTCGATGATCCAGTCAGACATGCACACCATGGTCCCCCTCAGGCCCACGGCCGTCCACGCTTTCGCCAGGCACCATCCAGGCGTTCCGGCCCGTTCGGGAACCGCGCCCAATCGAGTCGCAGCTGCACTCGCAGACCACGTGGCGCAGCCGAGCCCGTACTCGAGCGCGGTTCCACTGAGGAAGCCTCGACAGACCGTCGCCGGGCAAGGGCCGAACGCAGGCGGCGCTCGCCCGCGCACCAGGACCAACTCTGTTGGCGGCACCGCCCGTCGCAACAGTCTCGACAGCTCCTCCGGAACCAGCCGCTCCATGCGACCTGCCAGACGGGCCCGGGGCTCGCGCAGTTGAAGAAGGGAATGCAGGGCGCGTACTGGGCTCCCCTCCCCCGTCGCCTCCTCGCTTCTTGATGGTGAGGTGGATGGACCGTTCGTCGACGAGTTCCGGGCCGTGATGATCTGGCAGTCGAGGAGCAGGTTCAGAGATTGGGTTGGGTGCTGGGGTTGCGTGGGGTGGCATCGTCGTCGGCCTGGACGTGTTGCGAGAGAGCCGTCAGCCAGGCCCGGTTCTCTTCGGTGTTGGTTTCTCTGAACATCCTGCCGGTCTCGATGGCATGCGTGATGGCATGTGCGAAGGCCCTGATGATGCCTTCGGCGACGAGAAGGATGACGGCGGCGGAGGCGACATAGAACGAAAGTCGGGCGAGGCCCGGGTCGGGTTGGGGTTTGGCGACAGCCATCCATTTCAGGATGTCGACCTGGGTGACGATGAGGAAGACGCAGACCGCCATCCACGGCATGACGAAGAAGTTCGCCTTCAGGGTCCGCCAGACGAGGATGCGCGGCTGGACGACCGTGTCGACGACGAGCTGCAGGTCGTCGGGATCGGGCTGGTTGCCGTCTCTGATGGCTGCGACGGAGCGCGCTCGAGCTTCGGCGACGGCACGCGCTGCGTCGGTGTACACGTTGGTCCACTTGCGGACGAGGTTGTAAGTGTGGACGGTTCCGGCTGCGAGCGATCCGAGGATGATGGCGCTGACCAGCGTGGCGTAGTCGGTGCTCATGGCCCACTTCATGCGTCCCCCAGAGTGTTCGGTGGTCAGCGAATGTACTGCTTTGGGGCTGTCGCTGGGGGGCTCCGGGCTCTGGAGAGAAGCGCCGATCCGGCCTCGCTTCCGACGACCACCAAGCGCCAGGCGGGACCGGATTACGGGGGCTGCTATCGTCCGCCCTGTTCCGCTCGCCAGGGGCTGCGAGGCCCCTCTGCACCGCCCGATTGTGAGCCCATGGACCACGACTCGACACGCGCACTCCGGCTGATCGTCACGGGCGGAGGGACTGGCGGGCACACCTACCCGGCGCTGACCGCCGTGCGAACGCTGCGGGCACGCCTGGCCATGTCCGGCCGCTCCCTGGAGGTTCTGTGGGTTGGCGCGGCCGACAGCCTCGAGTCTCGCGTGGCAGCCGAGGAGGGCATCGCCTTCACGTCGGTTGCGGTCGGCAAGATCCGGCGCTCCAGTAATCCTCTGAAGACGGCGTCGCCTGCGAACGTGCGGGACATGAGCCGGGTGCCGTTGGGAGTGCTGCAGGCGCGAAAGGTCATCTCGCGCTTCGCGCCGGATGTCGTGCTCGCGACCGGTGGATACGTCGCCGTTCCTGTCGGTGTCGCGGCAACACGCCTGTGCCACAAGCCACTGGTGGTGCATGAGCAGACGGTGCGGCTGGGGCTGGCGAACAAGACGCTCGCGTCGGCGGCGACGGGGGTGGCCGTCTCGTCCGAGTCGACGCTGGATCTGCTGCCGGAACCGGTCCGCGCGGCCGCGGTGGTGACGGGCAATCCGGTCCGACCGGAGGTGCTCTCGGGGCAGGCCGACAAGGTCGTCGAGGCGCTCGGGCTGACCGGGTTCGACCGGCGGCTGCCCACCGTGTACGTCACCGGCGGCGCCCAGGGCTCGCAACAGATCAACGAACTGGTCGCGTCCCTGCAACCGTGGCTTCTTGAGCGGGCCAACGTCATCCACCAGTGCGGCCCCGACCACGTGGAGACCCTGCGCCGGCAGGCGGCCTCCCTTCCCCCAGCTCTGGCAGCGCGTCATCATCTGACCGCGTACGTCGGCCCCGAGCTGCCCGACGTGCTCGCGCTCGCGGACGTGGTGATCTCGCGCAGCGGTGCCGGCACGATCGCCGAACTGACCGCCCTGGGCAAGGCGTCGGTCCTGGTGCCGCTCGCGACGTCGGCCGGTAATGAGCAGGCCCACAACGCGCAGCACCTAGAGCGGGCCGGTGCCGCGTTCGCGCTGGTGGGTGAGGTGACCGGTGACCGGCTGCGGGACACGGTGGGCCCAATGCTTGCCGATCCGGCGCGGCGCACGGAGATGGCCGCGCGTGCGAAGGCTCACGGCCGGCCCGATGCCGCCGAGCGGCTGGTGGATCTGTTGCTGTCCGTCGCCGAGCGCTAGGGCCTGTTGTGAAAGTCCTGGTCGCGTGAGGTTCGGCGTCCATGGGGGCGTCGTTGTCAGTGGTGCTGTGCATGATCGGCCCGTCAGCTTTTCGCGGAGGTAGGGAAGTGCCATGTCGATCACAAACCAGCAGGTAGCGGGCCATGCGTTCCTGCGGCAGATGTACGACGACTCGTACTTCCCTGATCACGTGGTCGACCGGGGGAAGGCGATCCTGCTGCGGCTGTGCGAGCGCATCGAGGCCGAGCGACCGTCGGACATGGAGAGCTTGTATGCCCTCACCCAGGCTGCGACGGAGGAGTTCAACCTGCTGGACAGCGAGTTCGTGGCGGCCGGAAGCGGGATCGAGACGGTGGCGCGGGAGTGGATCTGTGACGAGTTCTGCTTCGTCGCGTCGGCATACGAGTTCACGGAAGCGGACGCGGAGGAGCTGACCGCCGACCGGGACTGGTGAACCAGGGCAGGAGATCTACCTCCGGTCAAAGCCACTCATTGATGGCCGCGACGAGCACAGTCGCCTCGTAGCGGACGGCGAGCTTGTCATACCGGGTGGCGACGGCGCGGTGTCTCTTGAGGCGGTTGATTCCGCACTCGACCGCGTGGCGCGCGCGGTAGTCGGCAGGGTCGAAGCACGGCGGCCGACCGCCGCGGGTGCCGCGCTTCAGGCGGTTGCGCGCCTGGTCGGCCTTGTCCGGGATGGTGCAGCGAATTCCGCGGCGGCGCAGGTAGGCGCGGTTTCTGCGGGAGGCGTACGCCTTGTCTGCCCGCACCCGGTCGGGGTGGACGCGTGGCCGGCCCGGTCCGATGCGGGGCACGCGGACCTTCTCCAGCACCGGTTCGAACTGCGGCGAGTCCCCCCGCTGCCCCGCCGTCACCACGATTGACATCGGCTTTTGCCCCTGCTCAACAGCCAGGTGCAGCTTGGTGGTGAACCCACCGCGTGAACGTCCCAGCGTGTGGTCACCAGGCTCGGCGAACACACCACCTGGCGGTTCTTTCTGCAGATCACCCCGCTTGCGGGCCCCGGCCGCGTGCTGGTGGGCGCGGCAGACCGTGGAGTCGACGCTCAGATCCCACGTGATCGCACCCTTCGCGTCGGCCAGGGTTTGGAGGCGGGTGAGGATCCGGTGCCCGGTGCCGTTCCGTTGCCATCGGCGGAACAGGTCGTAGATTCGGCCCCACGGCCCGTACTCGACGGGGATGTCCCGCCACGGCACACCGGTTCGGACACGGAACCGCATGCCGTCGATCAGCCGCCGCCGAGGCCAGAACGGCGGCCTCCCCGCCTTCGTGCCCTTCGGCAACAGCGGCTCCAGCGCCGCCCACTGTTCGTCCGTGAGATCTCCCCGACCCATGAATCTTGATCATTCACAGCCCAAGATCCACTTTCGATACACGGCCTAGGGCAGGTGGCCTGCGGCTGCGTCGTCGACGGTCCGAACGCAGGCCGTGACGCCTCGAGAGGCTTACCCATGGGGTCGGCGACGTCTGTGCCGTCAAGGTGGAGGCGCCTCTTGTCTGCGTTGTCGGGGCTGCGGATGGCGGGCAGTTGGTCGCGGACCGAGGCGGTCCTGGCCAGGACGACGAGGTCCGCCCCGTCGACCGGCGTCCGGTCGACCTGGGCGGGCTGGTGTGCGGTGAGGCCAGGGACGCGAGCCGCCGCGGTCCGGATCATGTGTGAGGTGGGCAGTGCCACCCACCCTTGTGTCGATCAGCCCAGCAGCCTGTACGTGCAAGCTCTCAGGAGCTTTCGCCGCGAGGACGGCCGCGAGGTCAGGCGAGCTGCCACAGCGCCGGAGCGTTCGGCGGTTCCCAGCCGGGCTGGGCCGTGTGTCCCTGCAGGCAGCGGTAGGTTCGGCCGCCGTAGGTGACCGTCGCGCCGGTCCCGTAGGCCGTTCCCACGGCCCAGGTGCCGCCGGTCGGTGGGTCGCTGGGGTCGCCGCCGGGGTCCTGGGGCACGTCGAGGACGAAGTCGAACGATGCCTCGCGGCCGCCTCCCCCGTCGCGCACCGCCATCAGCAGGCGTGGGTCGTAGATCGAGTCGGTGTTGTTGCGGGGCTCGTTCGGGAAGTACAGCTGCGTGGTGAGGACCGGGCGGCCCGGCGCCTGAACCTTCACGTGGAGGTGCCGGGTGCGTCCGGGGTAGAGGCCGGGCACGATCGTGGTCAGGGTGAAGGTGCCGTTCGAGGCCGTGTACTGGTGGCCGCGGAAGCGGAAGCCGGTGTTGTCGTAGGCGCCGTTCGTGTCCGCCTGCCAGAAGTCCATCAGCGCGCCCGATATCGGGCGGCAGGCCAGGCCGAAGACGTATCCGGTGAGCGTGAGCCGCGTGCCGGGCGTCCCGGCTTCCAGCAGGCTCGTGCGCTGCGGGGAGTTCGGCTTGAAGTACGGGCCCTCGATCTGGCTCGGCGTCGGGTCATCGCCGTCGTCGCAGGCCGGTGTCACCTCGACCGGGGTGCCGGTTTCGGCGAAAGTGCGGGCCAGGGCGGGGGCGCTCGTCATGGCCAGGGGCACGGCGGCGCCGGCCGCGAGGGCCGCGCGCAGCACCGTCTTGCGGCTGACGAGCGGGGTGCGCGAAGGGTCCGGTGAGTTCGTCTGGCTGTCCATACCTGCTCCTTGTGGGGGCTGTCGGATCGCCAACGAACCTAGGGACGCCGCCGCGGTGCTTCGAGGGACTGGTGGTGGTGACTGTGGTGTTTTCGGAAGGCGCCGGGGCTCGATCCGGTCTCGCGGCGGAAGAAGCGGCTGAAGTAGGCGGGGTCGGCGAACCCGGTGCGGTCGGCGATCTGTCGTACCGAGAGCCCGGTGTGTGCGAGCAGCCGCTGTGCCTGCTGGGCGCGGGCCTCGATGAGGAGGCGTCCGGGGCTACGGCCGGTCGCCGCCCTTATGGCCTCGGTGAGGTAGCCGGGGGTGACGCCGAGGCGGCGGGCGCACTCCCGGACGATCCAGTCCCGCTCGGTGGACGCGGGCGCCTCGCGCCGGTCGGCGAGCAGCCGGGCGAACGCCTCGGCGACCGCACCCATCCGCCCCTCCGCACGGTGGGGCCCTGTGCCGCGCTCCGGCAGACGGTCCGCGCGGGTCACCAGGACGTGCAGCAGGGAGCGGAGCACACTCTCGTAGCCGGGGCTGCGCTCGCTGTGCTCCTGGACCAGCTCGTCCGCCAACAGGCCGATGCGCGCGTTCTGTTCGGCGTCCAGGCTGAACCAGGACCGCTCTGCGAGGCGCCGCAGGACGGCCCGGTCGCCGGGGTGGTCGACCAGGAAGTCCTCGGTGAACAGTACGAGGGTGCCCTTGAGGTTCCGGTCGGCCTCCCAGTGGTGGACCTGGCCGGGGCAGATCACGGCGAGGTGCGGGGGGTTCAGCGTCCAGCGCGCGAGGTCGATCACATGGGTGCCGGTGCCTGCGGTGACGTGGACGATCTCGTAGAAGGTGTGCCGGTGCGGTCCGCGGTCCATGGCCAGCGGCCCCAGCGCGTCGAAGCCGCCCGCCGCGAAGGGCGTGGCACCGGGGCCGGCCGTCTCCAGCCGGTGCAGGGGTACGTCTCCGGGATGCGGAGGGGCGCACGGTGTTCCAGGTGAGACAGTCGTCCTGAACATAGGCCCATCGTCCCGCTGCGGTTGCAATTGGTCCATACCAGCCTCTTGTTCCTGTCCCGTTCGCCCCGCAAGCTCACTGCATGGAGCTGGAGTTGCGGCATCTGAAGACCATCCGGACGATCGCCGACGCGGGAAGTCTCACCCGGGCGGCCACCACGCTCGGGCTCGCCCAGCCGGCGCTGAGCGCACAGCTCAGACGGATCGAACGAGCCCTGGGCGGCGCCCTGTTCGAGCGGGGACGGTACGGCGTGCGGGCCACGGCCCTCGGCGAGCTGGTCCTCGAGCGCACCCGGGTCGTGCTGCCCGCCGTCGCCGAACTCCAGCGGGAGGCGAGCCGGTTCGCCCGGGCCCGCCAGGAGCCGGAGCGGCTGCGGCTCGGCGGCACTCACGGCCCGCTGCTCGGCGCGCTGCTCGAGCGGCTCACGGACATCGCGCCCGGCGCCGCCGTCACCACCAGCGCCTCCTGGTCCGAGCGCGAGCTGGCCGGTCAACTGGCCGACGGGCGGCTGGACTTCGCCCTGTCGGGCACCTGCGGATCGGCCACCCCGCCCGGCCCCGAGCAGCTCGTGTGGCGGGAGATCGCCGTGGACCCGGTCCTCGTGATGCTCGCCGACGACCACCCGCTGGCCGGCTCCGGTGAGATCGACCTGGCGGCGCTCGCCGACCAGGAGTGGGCCTGCGTCCCCGGTGACGGCTGCTTCGCCGACTGCTTCACCGCCGCCTGCGCCCGCGCCGGATTCAGCCCGCGCCGGATGTACGAGACGGACACGGCGTCCTGCGTCCATCTGGTGCGGGTCGGCCGGACGGTCGGCCTCTGCCGGGCCTCGTTCCCGGCCACGCCCGGCATCTCCCTGCGCCCGGTCACCGGAACGCCCCTGGTCTGGCGCCATCTGCTCGGCTGGCACGCGACGGCCCAGCGGCCCGACCTGGCGGCGCAGGTCCTGGATCAGGCCCGCAGCGCGCACGCGGGTCTGATCGGCCCGGAACAGCGCGTTCCATAACACCGGGGCAGGGGGTCGGCTGACGTCTTATGCCGCCGGCCCGGCGCTCCTACGGTTTGGGCACTCCCCGCACTTCCCCGAACCTTCCGAGGAGACCACCCCATGCTCCAACGACTCCGCAGACCCGCCCGCACCCTGTGTACGGGGGCCGTGGCCGCCGGTGCGCTGTTCGTGGCCGGGCTCAGCGGCTCCGCGAACGCGACCGCCGACCCGGCGTCACACCGTGCGCCGTCCGCGGCGCAGACCATGAGGACCGCCGAGGCCTCGCCCGCAGTTATCCACGCCATGCAGCGGGACCTCGGCATCAGCGAGAAGCAGGCGTACGCCCGGCTGGCCAACGAGGCCGAGGCGGGCGCCACCGCCGGGCGGCTGCGCCTCACGCTCGGCAAGGACTTCGCGGGCGCCTGGGTGCGCGGCGCGGATTCGGGCACCCTGACCGTGGCGACGACCGACGCCAAGGACGTCGCGGCGATCGAGGCACGCGGCGCCACCGCGGCCGTGGTCGGCCACTCCCTGGCCG